>NZ_JBNNVR010000008.1:0-91710 GCF_050280645.1 Pseudomonas sp. NPDC089554 | reverse complement strand
TATTCCGTGTTCGCCGGTGTGGGTGAGCGTACTCGTGAGGGTAACGACTTCTACCACGAGATGAAGGACTCCAACGTTCTCGACAAGGTAGCGCTGGTCTACGGTCAGATGAACGAGCCACCAGGAAACCGTCTGCGCGTAGCGCTGACCGGCCTGACCATGGCTGAGAAGTTCCGTGACGAAGGTAACGACGTTCTGCTGTTCGTCGACAACATCTATCGTTACACCCTGGCCGGTACCGAAGTATCCGCACTGCTGGGCCGTATGCCTTCGGCAGTAGGTTACCAGCCGACCCTGGCCGAAGAGATGGGCGTTCTGCAAGAGCGCATCACTTCGACCAAAGAAGGTTCGATCACCTCGATCCAGGCCGTATACGTACCTGCGGACGACCTGACCGACCCGTCGCCAGCCACCACCTTCGCCCACCTCGACGCCACCGTCGTACTGTCCCGTGACATCGCCTCCCTGGGTATCTACCCAGCGGTCGACCCACTGGACTCGACTTCGCGCCAGCTGGACCCGAACGTGATCGGTACCGAGCACTACGAAACTGCCCGTCAGGTCCAGTATGTTCTGCAGCGCTACAAAGAGCTGAAAGACATCATCGCGATCTTGGGTATGGACGAACTGTCCGAGACCGACAAGCAACTGGTTGCCCGCGCTCGTAAGATCCAGCGCTTCCTGTCGCAGCCGTTCTTCGTGGCCGAAGTCTTCACCGGTTCGCCAGGCAAGTACGTTTCGCTCAAGGACACCATCGCTGGCTTCAGCGGTATCCTCAAAGGTGACTACGACCACCTGCCAGAACAAGCGTTCTACATGGTCGGCGGCATCGACGAAGCGATCGAGAAAGCCAAGAAACTGTAATCCCGGCGCCCCGCAAGGGGCGCTAATCAGGTTGAGGCAAGCAGATGGCTATGACAGTCCATTGCGATATCGTCAGCGCGGAAGGGGAAATCTTCTCCGGTCTGGTCGAGATGGTAGTAGCGCACGGCAACCTGGGCGATCTGGGTATCGCTCCAGGCCACGCGCCGCTGATCACCAATCTCAAGCCGGGCCCGATCACGCTGACCAAGCAGGGTGGCACTCAGGAGGTGTACTATATCTCCGGTGGCTTCCTCGAAGTGCAGCCGAACATGGTCAAGGTTCTCGCCGACACCGTGCAGCGCGCTGCCGACCTGGACGAAGCACAGGCTCAGGAAGCCCTCAAGGCTGCTGAGAACGCGCTGAACGCTAAAGGCTCGGACTTCGACTACGGCGCTGCTGCCGCACGTCTGGCCGAGGCTGCAGCCCAGCTGCGTACTGTCCAGCAATTGCGCAAAGGCAAGTAATTCGGCCTTGGCCGGACACTTTCGCTGCGATTGAGTTAAAGGGTAGCCTCGGCTACCCTTTTTCTTTTTCTGAATTTCTCTTTTGGTCACGTCCCTGACCGCCCAGGATTGGTAGCCAGTCAATGTCCCTCGATATCGTCATTCTCGCCGCAGGCCAAGGTACCCGCATGCGCTCTGCGCTGCCGAAGGTGCTGCACCCGGTCGCAGGCAACTCCATGCTCGGCCACGTTATCCACAGCGCGCGCCAGTTGCAGCCCAAGGGAATTCACGTGGTCATTGGCCATGGTGCCGAGCAGGTCCGCGAACGCCTGTCTGCCGATGACCTGAACTTCGTCATGCAGGACAAACAGCTGGGCACCGGCCATGCGGTCGCTCAGGCGTTGCCAGCGATCACTGCCGACACCGTGCTGGTGCTCTATGGCGACGTGCCGTTGATCGAGGTAGAAACCCTGCAACGCCTGCTGGCCAAGGCCAACGCCCAGCAGCTCGGCCTGCTGACCGTGAACCTTGATGACCCAACTGGCTATGGCCGCATCGTGCGCGACGCCCAGGGCCAGGTGGCGGCTATCGTCGAGCACAAGGACGCCAGCGACGCGCAAAAAGCGATCAAGGAAGGCAATACCGGCATCCTGGCGCTGCCGGCGAGCCGCCTGGCGGACTGGATGGGCCGCTTGTCCAACAACAACGCCCAGGGCGAGTACTACCTGACCGACGTGATCGCCATGGCGGTGTCGGACGGCTTGGTGGTGGCCACCGAGCAGCCCCACGACCCGATGGAAGTGCAGGGCGCCAACGACCGCCGCCAGCTGTCCGAACTCGAGCGTCACTACCAGTTGCGCGAAGGCCGCCGCCTGATGGCCTTGGGCGTGACCCTGCGTGACCCGGCGCGTTTCGACGTGCGCGGCGAGGTGACCGTGGGCCGCGATGTGCTGATCGACATCAACGTGATCCTCGAAGGCAAGGTGGTCATCGAGGACGACGTACAGATCGGCCCGAATTGCGTGATCAAGGACAGCACCCTGCGCAAGGGCGCCGTGGTCAAGGCCAACAGCCACCTCGAAGGCGCCGTGCTGGGCGAGGGCAGCGATGCCGGCCCGTTCGCTCGCCTGCGCCCGGGCAGCGTGCTTGAGGCCAAGGCCCATGTGGGTAACTTCGTCGAGCTGAAGAATGCGCATCTGGGAGAGGGCGCCAAGGCGGGTCACCTGACCTACCTGGGCGACGCCGAGGTAGGCGCGCGGACCAACATCGGTGCGGGCACCATCACCTGCAACTATGACGGCGCCAACAAGTTCAAGACGGTGATGGGCAAGGACGTGTTCATCGGCTCGAACAACTCGCTGGTGGCGCCTGTGGAAATCAAGGATGGGGCCACGACTGCCGCGGGCTCCACCATCAACCAGTCGGTCGAGGCTGGGCAACTGGCGGTGGCGCGGGCGCGTCAGCGCAATATCGATGGCTGGAAGCGGCCGGAGAAAATCAAGAAGAGCTGATTATCCACAGGCCTTCTTCGAGAAGCCGACTTATGTGAATAAGTCGGCTTTTTTGTTGGGCTGGCAGGTAAAGCTAGCGAATAACTTATCCACACCTTGACGGATCGCTCATCTTAGGTTTTGATTGCCATCATTATCTTTCGAATCGAAACTTAAGCCTGTCATGTCGAAACGAAACACGCCCCAGCGCCGCCACAACATCCTTGCCTTGCTCAGTGAGCAGGGCGAGGTCAGTGTGGATGCCTTGGCCAAGCATTTCGAAACGTCGGAAGTGACTATTCGTAAAGACCTCGCCGCCCTCGAAGCCAACGGCCTGTTACTGAGGCGCTACGGCGGCGCCGTGCCAGTCCCGCAAGAGATGCTGGTCGAAACGCAGCAACCGGTGTCTTCCTACAAAAAAGCTATCGCCCGCGCCGCTGTAGGGCGGATCCGCGAACACGCGCGCATCATCATCGACAGTGGCAGCACCACCGCCGCGATGATCCCCGAACTGGGCCGCCAGCCGGGTCTTGTGGTGATGACCAACTCGTTGAACGTGGCCCGCGCCATCAGCGAGCAGGAGCACGAGCCCGTGCTGCTGATGACCGGCGGCACCTGGGACCCGCATTCCGAGTCGTTCCAGGGCCAGGTCGCCGAGCAGGTACTACGCTCTTACGATTTCGACCAGCTTTTCATCGGTGCCGATGGCATCGACTTGGCACGCGGCACCACCACGTTCAACGAACTGCTGGGCCTGAGCCGTGTCATGGCCGAGGTGGCCCGGGAAGTGATCGTGATGGTCGAGTCCGACAAGGTCGGGCGCAAGATCCCCAACCTCGAGCTGCCCTGGGGCAGCGTAAGCACCCTTATTACGGATGATCGCCTGCCCAGCGCGGCACGCGAACAGATACAAGCACGCGGCATCAACCTGATCTGTGCCGCGATCAGCCAGGAGCAATGACCATGTGTGGAATCGTCGGTGCAGTCGCCGAGCGCAACATCACTTCCATCCTCATCGAAGGCCTCAAGCGCCTGGAATACCGTGGCTATGACAGCGCGGGCCTGGCGGTGTACACCCAGCAAGGCCAGCTCGAGCGCCGCCGTCGTATCGGCAAGGTCAGCGAGCTGGAAGCTGCCGTCGCCGCCGAGCCGCTGCTCGGCCAGCTGGGCATCGCCCATACACGCTGGGCCACCCACGGTGCGCCGACCGAGCACAATGCCCACCCGCATTTCTCCGGCAATGAAGTGGCGGTGGTGCACAACGGCATCATCGAGAACCACGAGGAACTGCGCGAAGAACTGAAAGGCCTGGGCTACGTGTTCACCTCGCAGACCGACACCGAGGTGATCGTTCATCTTATCCACAACCTGCTGAAGACCCAGCCGAACCTGGTCGATGCCCTCAAGGCAGCGGTCAAGCGCCTGCATGGCGCCTACGGCCTGTCGGTCATCAGCGCCAAGCAGCCCGACCGCCTGGTCGCCGCGCGCAGCGGTAGCCCGCTGGTGATCGGCCTGGGCCATGGCGAGAACTTCCTGGCCTCCGACCAATTGGCCCTGCGCCAGGTCACCGATCGCTTCATGTACCTGGAAGAAGGCGATATCGCCGAGATCCGTCGTGACCAGGTGAGCATCTGGGACCAGGCCGGCCAGCCGGTGCAGCGCGAGACCGTGCAGTACCACGAAGGCGCCGAGGCCGCAGACAAGGGCACCTACCGCCACTTCATGCTCAAGGAGATCCACGAGCAGCCCATCGTGGTGCAGCGCACCCTCGAAGGCCGCCTGGGCAAGGACCACGTCATGGTCCAGGCCTTCGGCCCGCAGGCTGCCGAGCTGTTCGCCAAGGTGCGCAACGTGCAGATCGTCGCCTGTGGTACCAGCTACCACGCCGGCATGGTCGCGCGTTACTGGCTGGAAAGCCTGGCCGGCATTCCTTGCCAGGTGGAAGTGGCCAGCGAGTTCCGCTACCGCAAGGTAGTGGTGCAGCCCGACACCCTGTTCGTATCGATTTCCCAGTCTGGCGAAACCGCCGATACCCTGGCCGCGCTGCGCAACGCCAAGGAGCTGGGTTTCCTCGGAAGCCTGGCAATCTGCAACGTCGGCATCAGTTCGCTGGTACGTGAATCCGACCTGACCCTGCTGACCCTGGCCGGCCCGGAAATCGGCGTGGCCTCGACCAAGGCGTTCACCACCCAGCTGGTGTCGCTGATGTTGCTGACCCTGGCCCTGGGCCAGGTACGTGGCACCCTGGAAGCGGGCGTAGAAGCCGAGCTGGTGGACGAACTGCGTCGCCTGTCCACTCGTCTGGGTGAGGCACTGGCGATGGACAGCGTGGTGGAGAAGACCGCCGAGCTGTTCGCCGACAAGCACCACACCCTGTTCCTCGGCCGTGGTGCGCAATACCCGGTGGCGATGGAAGGCGCGCTCAAGCTCAAGGAAATTTCGTATATCCACGCCGAAGCCTACCCGGCCGGCGAACTCAAGCACGGCCCGCTGGCCCTGGTGGACGCCGACATGCCGGTGGTCACCGTGGCGCCGAACAACGAGCTGCTGGAGAAGTTGAAGTCCAACCTGCAGGAAGTGCGTGCCCGTGGCGGTGAGCTGGTGGTGTTCGCGGACGAGCAGGCGGGCATGAGCAATGGCGAAGGCACCCATGTGATCAAGGTGCCGCATATCAATGACGCGCTCGCGCCGATTCTCTACACCATTCCGCTGCAACTGCTGTCGTACTACGTCGCAGTGCTCAAGGGCACTGACGTCGACCAGCCGCGCAACCTGGCCAAGTCGGTGACGGTGGAATAAGCCATCACCTGAGCGCGAGCACTGTGATCTCGGAGATTAAAAACTGTTTCTGAGATTAAAAACTGTCGCAGAGGGGGAGCCGTCCCTGGCTCCCTCTCTCTAGACGACCTTCCTTTCTTCCGTTTCCTTTCACGTAACCTGCTTCGGCGCCCTCAATGCCATTGCCCATTCAGCCCGACGAATCGCTCGCATCATACGTGCGGCGTAACTTGCACCTCAGCTGGCACATCGACGTTCCGCTGACCTTCCATCAGCTCGGCACCCGTCACGTGCTGAAGACGATTGAGGTAAAGCGGCTTGCGGAGGCGATGGGGTGGCCAGGATGCTACGGCTTCAATCGGCTAGTTCACGGCCACACCATGATGGCGTCGACTCACGTCTTCAAAGCCCGCTGGGACCACGCCTACTCAGGAAAGCAGTACATTTCCGAGGGTGAACGCTTCAGTGTGTGGGATTCCTCGTTCTGTCCAGAATGTGTCCGTGAAGATTTGAAGAACCGCGGCTTCTCCTACTGGCGGCGGTACGTCGCGCCTTATGTGACCGTATGCTCCAAGCACAACGCAGTCCTTCATAATCTCTGCCCATTCTGTGATAAGCCTTTCAACGGTGTGGGGCATAACCTGGATGTCATGTGGCGAATGTGCCGCGGCCGACACCTCGCTGACGCGCCCATGGTGCCCAATGAGGATCCCACTGCGTTGCGTCGCGCAGAAATCTATCACCAGCTTTGCACCTCAACCCACTACATTTCCGATTTGCACGCTGCTAGCGCTGCTTGGGAAAGAGCAGCTGCACTCATCCCTAATCTGCAAGGCGCAGCAGCTGCAAGGATGGAGTTACTGCACGGCGAGCTCGGGATTTTACGCAAAGCGCTGGAGACCGCGCGTATCGGTGGCCAAGGCCAAACTATGGCCAATATGAATGCCCGGATCTGCGATGCGGTGGTGGGAGTGTATGAGAGCTGTGATGACTTTGAAGCGGACATCCGCTCATTGGCACAGCGAGGTCGGGTTACTGATTCGCTGTGGAGCACCTACCAGTCAGGTGGCAGCGAGTCAGCCCACTTTGTCGATGAAAATTATGAGCAAGGCGTGGGGTATTGGTCCTGTCCAAACCCCAGTCCGCATTCGGACGAACAGAGCATGGAGCTCTCCTTGCTCTCGATTAGACGTGGTAAATGCGCAGGCGAACCTGGCCGCCGCCGACGTGCAGAACCCTGGCTTTGTACATCTCGCCTTGGCCCATGCAATTGCGCAGTTGGGTGAGGTGCGGGTCGACAATGCTGCCGGCCTCCGCGCCGTTCCACAGGGCGATTACGATCTGCGGGTTATTGGCCTGGGCGAAGACGACGTCTAGGATGTCGTTTGGCTTCAACTGAGCAATCACCGCTGCTTTCGGCGAGGCCAGCTGGGTATCGAATTGGAGAGTGGTGCAGGAAGTGGTTGGGGTGGAAGGCCCCAGGTAGCTGACGCCAGAACCAGACATGTGCATTTTCCTTTGCGTGTCAGATAGAGCCCAAAGCAATAGCACAGTTGCAAGGCAAATGGCCATACTCCTCTTGTCCGATTGCGGTCGTCAGTATTAGGCCCAGGGCTTACATGGAAAGAGTTGCCGAGATTTTTACAAAATGAGTCAAATAAAAATATATATGGAGAACGATTCTCAACAGAAGCCTATTAGACCTTAACCATTAAAAAGAAACAGGTTTTGTAGGGAATTGGCCATTGACGGTAACGCACAAATTCTGCAAAAAATTAACTAGCTGGTTTAGGTTTGAACCGAGTGGGTTTCTTCGCAGGTGACCAGCGTTACCCACGTCTGCGTAGTGCTGAGGATGTACCTATGAGACTTCACGTAATGCTTTCGCTCGATTTTTCTGACGCTAAGGAGAACCGCTATTCCTTCAATAAATTCCTGGAAGCCAAGGGCTGGGAAAAGCTGACCGCCGTTGATACGGTTTGGCACCGCGAGTTCGGTTACAGCCAGTCCAACGCCTATCTGGTAGCCCATACGCTCGAGAAAGATTTGACCGATGCGGCCAAGGAATTCAAGCCCCATAGCATCGAGTATGTCGCGCAGATCGGCAATGCGGCACCTATCAAATGCGGCGTGGTGAAAAAACCTGCAGGCTACGAGCACGTGACCCGCTGATTGCGCGCTGGCCGCGGGGATGTCAACCTCCGGTGGAGCCGGAGGCGACATTCGCCATCACGTGGCTGAACCACTCCATCCCATGAAGCTTTGTTCAATCCAGGCGTGCAGGCTGAACCTGCCTGCTCCGATGGTCATCAAGCTAGAGAGCACCGCCGATTGCCAAATTGGCAAAGAATTGCTGCCGTTCCTGAATGACTGAAAGCTCGTTGTGGAAGACGAACGCCGCCGTAATGACGAACAAGCCAAGCATCAGAGCTCCCAGTAAATGGGTGTCCGGGGTTAGTAGACCACTACATCAAGACAAAGCCCCTGAGGAGTTGCAGGATCAGATCCTCCATGTTATGCGTCCGGACGCGGAGCTCCATGGCAAGATCCCGAGACCCCTGCGCATGCCGATGACTAACCTATTGCGGGTAGTGAACTCGTACTACAGCAACAGGATTGAGGGAAACTCCGCAGTGCCGGCGGACATCCTACGTGCCGAGCATGCTGCAGATGCGCCTATAGAGGCCAAAGTCGGCAAGGACCTCTTAGAGGTCAAATGCCACATCGAAGCGCAGCGTCGCCTCTCCGACGACCCCATAAAAGGCCTGCAGCAGGCCTTCAGCGATAGATCCAATCCCCGTTATTTTGTTGCCATGCAACAAGATGATCGTGCAGGGTTTTCAGGGCCACTTCATGGCCAGGATGATCGTCAGGGTTGATTGCATCGCATCTTGCCTTAGCAAACTCCAAACCGATGAAGTCAGCGAACGCACTCCGACTGAACATGTTGTGGACCTTGGACACTCGGTCGCCAGCGGTATGGCTTCTTCCCGTGCTCATCATGCTGGTAGCCATTTCTACAAATCCTTGGTCTGTGTCGATAGCTTCAAGCAGCCACCGCCTTGGCTCATCCTGGTCCGCAGAGTACTCCTTCCATCGATACAGAAGTCTGACCAAATCGGGGTCTTCGAGCATCGCTTTGACGTCGATGGATTGAGCTCTCACCAGATTCAACCAAACTACCTTCATCGCCTCGATGGTCTCTAAATCAAGCGCCGGTTCCACATCCGATCGATCTTCATCCCCTCGCTCAGCCGGATCACTGAGGTGAATAAGCATTGAAGCGATGGACAGACCTTTGGTTACGCGAAGAGCTTCCAGCGCCAGACCACCACGTTGGTCTTCCGGGATGCGCTTCAAGTACCAGGACGTCGCTCGCCAGGCGCAAACCCATGGTGAACTGAATGGATCTCCGTCAGATGCTACGAGCTTCTGAGCAATCAGGAACATTCCTGGGAGCAGTACCTCTGGGGTTTCCAGCGGTAGTCGTTCGACGCTTTCGTCCAAACGGGCAGCCAGTGATGATAAAAGCCCGTCTGACTCAATCTCAGCGACCGAAGATGCAAGCGTGTCCTCTGTAGCAGCCGCTGCCAGGAAATCGACGAACCGTTGCTCAGACATTTCTCCGACCGCTGTTTGGAGCTCAAAGTATCTTGGGAAAAAGCGAGACGTGCAGACTTGTTTAGCACTCAGCCATTGAGTTCGGAAATTGCTGGAAAAATGAGTCCCGCCGAATGCCCATTCGATCGGCGGGAAGAGGAACCTGATCGTGTTCCGGGCGTAGTCGCGGTCCTCAGCCTGTGTTGACTCGACGAGTCGTTCGGCGGCTGCTTTGAACTCTGGATCACGGCGGTCACCGCTAAACCTGCGTTCCTGAAGAACCAATGACCTTTCACGGAATATCGCCATGTGAAGGTCAGGCTCGAATACGCGAACGGTTTCTAGTACGAAGAAGTCTATGAGATTGACCTCAAGCAAATCCCCTGTGGCATGCAGTGGCAAATGCACCGCAATTGATGAGATCAGTCTGCGTGCGTCTCGCATGTTGCGTACGTGAGGAAGAATGCACCCAAAGAGGGCATTGCCCCAACGAACGTCCTCAAATCCGTTTGCCTCGGTTGCATAGCGTCCGGCGAGCTCAGAGAGTTGCTCTGTGAAGATGGTCTGGACGGTTTGCACCGGAACCGCTGGTAGATCGAAGTTGGCCTGAACGATTTTTTCCAGGAAGGCGCGACCATCGCCGTCAGCGACAGGATCCAGCGCTCGTTCAACGATGCTTGGTTGGAACAACAAGACGAAAACGATATTAGGCAGGTTGGCATTCGCCTTGACCTGGCGAAGCAGTAGCCGGATTTGGTCTGGCTCTAACCTGTCGATATCGTCGACGAAGACGATCAGAGGCTGTTTCAGCTTTTGAAGGTGGCTTTCCAGCTGCTCCCGAATTTTGTCCAGTGGCTCATTGCTTCGGTCACGCCCCTTGATCGTCAACCAGCGCCCAGCCAAGGATGTAACAATAGCAAGTACTGCGAGCCCAGCCGCGATCTTTGCTACGTTGGGGAGATCAAACCCTATTGAGGAGGCAACGAACACTACTGACGCGCTGGTCAGTACCGATGAAATGAGACTATTGTCGCCGCTCGTTTTTTTAAGTGGTGCACTAATGCTTGTGAGAATAGCCCCGTATTTTCTGAGCTTTTCTGCCCTAGCGAGTCCGTCTTTAGACAGGTCGCCGCCAAGCTGATCAGCAATTTGGCTGAATAGCGCTCGTGCAATGGCGTTGCCGTCTCCCCATTGCCAGGGGTTGAATTCGAGCCAGTCTGCGGTTTTGGATTTGGCGCCCAGCTGTTCGATTACTAGATATTTGAGGGACGATTTCCCATAGCCCCAACCACCCCGGATGGAGAATACACGTCCTTCGCGGGGGCTGAGCTCTGATAGGACTTGTGCTATCCGTTCCGCATAGTCTGTTCTTCGCAATCGATCCTCTAACTTCGTCCGGATCGGCGCTTCGGAACCAATTTCCACTGGAGAAGAGGTGCAGGGCTGTTCGGCCTGTTGTTTGTACGCGGTCCATATCGCTTTGATCTTGGAAATCAAATTTCTCATAGTCCATTCGATCCAGCGCAAGTGGCCACTGCGGTCTGCTGAGGTGAACTCTGGAGACAAGCCGTCGATGTGGCCAATGATTTGAGCGGGAGCTGGCTATTGTCGGGCCTTGCTAGCGAAAGGTTTTTAGTCATAGCGTCGCTTGAGTCCATTCGATTTCGCGTCATCCTAGTCGATCTTGCTTGGCCACGAGAACGATTCCGTATAGTTTGTCCAGGTCGCCTGCGCTAGAGGGCGTCCCTTCAGCCTGAGATCGAGATAGAATTCAATCGCGGTCGTGTAGCCATTGATGGCCGTGTCGAAGCCCTGCGCCATGGGAGGGCCAGTCGCAGCGAGAACTGAGCACCTACGACCTGTGCGGGGTCAGCCCGCCGGTGGCCGAACTGATCGGCGGGGTCACCAAGCTGGTCGAGGACGCTGAGGCTGAGGCTGAGGCTGAGGCAGAAGAGCAGCAGGCCGACCAATCCAACGGAGAAAGGGGTCGACATGGCCCATGAATTCGGTGAGCTGAGCCCGAAAGAGCAGTAGATCATCCGCTCACACCGGACAGAGCTGGAGCAACAGCGGCAGGATGAAGAGTTTCGGTTGAAGGCTCTGGAGGTAGCCGCTCGATACGAGAAGTGGCTTCAGGAAAACGATCTTGGGGACTCGTATTCGACGTTCATCAACCAGTTCGACTACCAGGAGCGGGACGGCAACGAACTGCACGAGTTCATCGTGGCGATCCGCATGATGTCCACAACCGACTCGGAGAATTCCCACAGCAGAAGGTATGCCCGTTCAAGGTCCGAAAATAGATGGTGAAGGCGGTCAACCTTGACCCCTGGGATCTTGTGGGACCGCCCCCTGGACGATACATCTTGGACCCGAAGCCATGGTACGTAGCTAGCCCCAGCACCCGAGCCGAATCCATTCGTGACATGCCGTTTGAGATCGTTTTCTGTTTTGAAACTACGGCCGCGCAACGCTACCTCCTCAGCCTCAACCACCCTCCCGCAGGCGACGCCAAAAAAGATCACGGAAAAAACCGGTCCTCTGAAAGCCCCGCTCCGACTGAAAGATATCTGGGCCATTCGGGTAAGGCTCCAAATCGCGGAGGAGACACGTGATTTAGCTCTTTTCGATCTGGCAATCGACAGTAAGCTACGAGCTTGCGATTTGACCAAGCTGCGCGTCCGCGACGTTGCTCATGGGGAGCACGTGTCATCGCGGGCAATAGTGATGCAGCAGAAAACCCAACGGTCTGTGCAGTTTGAGATTACAGAACAGACGCGGCTGGCCCTAGAAGCCTGGATAAATCAAGCCCAGCTCCATAACGAGGATTGCCTTTTTCCTAGTCGGCTACACGCCTCAATGCATCTTTCCACCCGACAATACGCCCGGATCGTCAAAGCGTGGGTAAAAGAAATTGGCCTTGATCCAGCGATGTACGGTACCCACACCATGAGACGTACGAAGGCATCCCTGATCTATCGCAGGACAAAGAACTTGAGAGCAGTTCAGCTCCTACTCGGCCATACGAAGCTTGAAAGCACAGTGCGATACCTAGGTATTGAAGTCGATGACGCATTGGAGATGGCGGAGCAGACAGAGGTCTGAAAGACTACAGCGACGGTTGTGGTATGACAGTCGCTATCCGACCAACGCAGCCAATCCTGAATGATGGCTTTCACTCTATGGCAGTTAAGCCCGCGCTGTTCAAGTGGCCGAAGCGCATTCGTGTGGTCCCCGGTACAGGCCTTGCCCGCTACTGACGAATAAGCGGTTGATGTCCTAGCGCATAGAGCTGATAGTCGGTAACGACTTGAAAGGCCGACTCTGCAAGAACACGCAGCCGCTCGAACTGTTCAGGAGTCTCGCCAGAAACTTCGGCCTCGTGGTAAGTGCGAAGCGCGACAAGTGCGTCCTGCATCAGCGGTTCGCCGGCCTCAATCATCCCCGACAAGGTTCTTTTCATATGTTGCTCCCTTTCTCACCTGGAAGTGTAGCTTCTTACATGGCCGAAAGAGCCTTTATGGTCACTTATTACCACCCTCGTGGATGAGGACATCTTGCATGATGAGATGCTCTCGACCCAAAAGCTGCCAATCTCGAATGACGGCTTTCGGTTGATGGCAGTTAGCCGACGAGACCCAAGTTGCGAGGCGCCCCCATCGCAATCGCCCCAAATCATGCAAGCTCCGAGGAAGGTAAATGAACAAGCTTCAAGCGATGGAGGTATTCGTGCAGGTGGTGGATGCTGGCGGGTTCACACGTGCAGCGGAAAACATGAGACTGCCCAAGGCAACAGTGAGCACGCTGGTACAGGCCTTAGAAAGGACGCTGTCAGCAAAACTTCTGAACAGGACTACGCGGCATGTCAGCGTGACCGCCGAAGGCGCTGACTACTATGAGCGCTGCATACGGGTTCTCTCGCAGATACGGGATGCCGAGGACGCATTGGCACACAACCGCCTCAATCCGACAGGTCGTCTGCGCATCGATGTGGCCACCTGGCTGGCCAGCGAAGTGATCGTTCCGGCCCTACCGGCATTTTTGGCCATGTACCCCGAAATCCAGCTAGAAATCGGCTGCGGCGACCGGCCCGTGGACCTGGTCGAGGAAGGCGTGGATTGCGCCATCCGTGGCGGACGCCAGTTGGCCGACTCGCGGTTGATTGCCCGACGAATCGGGACTGTGCGCTATCGTACCTGCGCATCGCCTGCCTACCTGGAGCGCCATGGCCGCCCTTTACACCCCAGCGAGCTGACGCAACACCAGTGCATCAACTACTTCTCCGCACGTACCGGGCAGATATTCGATTGGTATTTCGCCCGTGAGAGTGAGCGCATTCAGGTCACGCTTTCTAGCCCTGTAGCCCTCAACGATAGCTCTGCCTATACCGTTGCGGGTGTGGCAGGCCTGGGTATCGTGCAGATGGCGGAAATTTTGATGACCCCCATGATTCTTGATTCGCGGTTGATACCTGTCCTTGAGGAATGGACCAACGATCCCCTGCCTATCTACGTGGTGTATCCGCAGAATCGGCATCTTTCAGCCAAGCTTCGCGTATTCGTCGAGTGGGTTACGCAGCTCTTCGCCGCGCATCCCGATCTGCATTGAATCCCTCAGGCGGTAGCCGCTTTTTCGCTCATTTTTCAGCTATTGGAAAGCATCCTTCATACGGCGCAGTTGGGCGAAGACCTCCCAATTCGCGCTCTCCTTGCAATCCAAGCGTTGACGTATGGAGTCTTGATCGACGCGCAGAAACGGATTGGCCGCGAGCTCCGTTGCTAGTGTCGATGGAACAGTCGGCATTCCCGCATTCCGCTTTTCCTTTATCAGCTTGATCTGCTTCAGCAGATCGGCGTTGTCCGGGTCGATAGTGAGCGCGAAGCGGGCATTCTTGGCAGCGTACTCGTGTGAGGAATAAATGAGCGTTTCCGGCGGCAGCGACCTTAATTTGTCGATCGAGGTCCACATCTGAGCCGGTGTCGCCTCCTGGACTCGTCCGCAGCCAAGATGAAAGATCGTGTCTCCAGAGAAGAGCAGTCCGGCTTCCTTGAACCAGAAGGCGATATGCCCGATCGTATTGCCTGGAACGTCGATCACCCTGACGATATGCCCGGCAAACGCTATCGTGTCGCCTCCGACCACCCCCTGATCGAGGCCAGGGATATCATCCGCCTCGGCCGCCGGACCGATGACCCGCGCTCCAGCCTTGCGCTTGATCTCAGTGTTGCCCGAAACGTGATCCCAGTGATGGTGAGTATTGAGGATCAGATCCACACGCCTTCCATCCAGCATTTCCAATACCGGACTTGCCTCGGTAGGATCTACCACAGCCAACGCGCCGGTCCGCATATCCTCTATCAGGAAAATATAGTTGTCATCGAGGACGGGCAAGACTTGGACCGACAACTCATTGCATTTTTCAGCGATCATCTTGGACTCCTGTAAATAATGAATCTCGGCGCTCTTTGATAGGGATTAGGGGCGCCGCTGGCTGGCGAACTCATTGCACTCGCATCTCTGCTTCGTTTGGTTCGGCGCCGCTCGGGGGCATTGAACTCCGAATGAATGATCGCCGCCGCCAGCCCTTGATCCTGGCTGGCGACGTGCGATCTGATCACGGGTCAGCGCGAAGGAAGGCCCTCTGCTGCGCGTGCTGCCCGGACGCTGGGCCGTAGTTCCATACGCTGCATGAATCGTTCGATGGCTGGGTATACGGACATGTCGATACCCGCACGAGGTGGCCAGCTCAGCACGTTGTAGAGATAGGCGTCAGGTGCGGAAAATTCGCCGCCGAGCACGTAATCGTTGATCGACAGATGCGCTTCGACGAACCCAAACCGACCTTTGAGATATCCCTCGGCATAACGACTTTTCGCATCGTCGTCGAAAAATGGCTGGAACATGGTCGACATGCCTTTGGCCAGGTCGGTCGCGATAACGTTGAGCCATTCCAGCGCGCGATAGCGCTCTTGTGTGCCGAATGATGGCAGCAGCTTGAGGCCTGGGTTCTGATCGGCGATCCATTGCAGGATGACTGCACCCTCGGTGATGAAGTGACCGTCATCGAGAACCAGGGTCGGAATGAAGCCTTTTGGGTTCACTTCAAGATAATTACCCTCGACCGTAGTTTTCGTGGCGAAGTCTACCTTGACTAAATCGAAGTCGAGAGATGCCTCGCGCAACACGATAGCCGGGGAAAGCCCGCAGGAGCCAGGGGAGTAATAGAGTTTCATAAGTTCTCAAGTTGTAAGTTTGAAGGAGAAAGTTATGATTCAAGGACTTTCAGTTTTTCGACCATGCGAATCGTCTTGGAAAAGTTGGCCAGGTTGACCGAAATGCTCGTCGCCAAGTCGTAGAATTTTCTGAATGTAAATGAAGTAACTTACGTGGAAAAAAGTTACCTCAGCGTTCGACGGCCGACTACACGGGACGACTCGAATTCACTATTCGGCTTTTTTGGAACAATGGCTGATTCAATCGCATTCGCTTAGCATTTCGAGCTCCAAACGGCCGGTCCACGTCAGGCGTCTGCGCGGTCTCTTCATTTCAACTATGGTGGCCGCAGAGCTATGAAGACGGCTACAGCCACCTGACTGAATCGCCCTGGCTTTGGTAAAGATCTCTACTCGGGCCATTGGCCGAGAAGCTGATGACCCAATATGTAGAGGGATTGAGTCGGAAGTTTTGAAAGCCGACGGGCATTAGCTGCACTTACGGATGGCCCTATGGGTCGAAGCTGCCGGTCGTGGGTTACTGCTTTCGACCCGTAGCGGACATCGAGACGTCCGCCGCGACTTGCTGCTACTACTGATGAAATGCTGTGCGGGGCCTGCAACCCGTACGCCGCACGTACGACGCGAGCGATTCATCGGGCTGTATGGTCAATGGCATTGAGGGCGCCGAGGATGTTTACGTAAAGGAAGGGCAAAGAGGAAGGCCTTCTGAAGAGACGGGGCCAGGCGCGGCCCCCTCTGAGACAGTTTTTAATGTTTGAAAACCGTTTTTAATGTGCAGAATTACAGTTGGATTTTGAGAATTAAAACTGTCGCACCGGAACCCGAAACTCGCGGGCTCCAGCGACATGTTTGTAAAGGGCAAAACTGTCGCACCTGGCCAAACAGCTGTTTCGGCCCGATGCTCTAGAGAATTAAAACTGTCGCACCCATAAACGACGCGGCTTTCAGACGCATCCAAGAGGAAGTGATGGTGCGCTCTTGCGGCACATTGACGCCCTGGCAGCTCCTGATTCGTGAACGGCATGAGAGCATCCCAATGCTACGCAACTTGACGCGACTGAACCTCAGCGTCAATAGGACGGCGCAACACTTCGATTTCGCGGCGAAACCCGAAAAACTGATGCCAATGCCAGCCTTGGTCCCAATGTCCCACTGATTGCGACCTCTACGTGGGACGAAGCCGCGATTTCAACCAGAGCACATGCCCTCACCAACATAGAACTGACGATCTGTCCCAAAAACGAATGATGACCTCCCACTCAGCGCAGCCGGTAGAGGTCTATTCACGCTCCAGACTACGAGCATCGGCGGTAACCGCCTCCACAACCCCCGCCAGTTCGCGCACCAGGTCAGGCTCGAAACGCTCCAAGTAAGATGCGATAGTCTGATTGCGCAGCATACGAGACACATAGCCCTTGGCAACCACGAGTACCAACATGGTTTCGCCAAGGGTGTCTTCAACCAACCGGTAGTCGTGGTAGAGCTTTTCCATTTCCCGCTCCATACGTGCAATGTCTTCAGCAGTCACGCCCTCACTGACTTTCTTTGCCTCAACCAGCTGTTCAGGACGCGTTGCGGCCAAGACCATTTCGGCATAGCGGCCAGTAAAACAGTTAGCCGACATCATCATCTCGACTAATTCGATCTGGCGCATAGGCTTCATCTTGCGCAGCACGCGAAAAACTGCGTGACTGACCATTCGCGTTTTCAGCATCTCAGCGACTTCCGGCGCTATCCCCCGCAGCAAATGCTGGCGCTCGCGGATGCGTCCAACGTCGACGCTCAAGACTTCGGCAATCCGCTCGGCGGTCGTTCCTTTGCGAATGGCCTCCAGAATCATCTTGTGCTCTTGAACTGGGGTAAGTCGGTTGATCTGCCGGTTGTAGGTGAAGCCTTCGTCATCTGTCGCCAACAGGCACAACGCGTCTTTTGCTCCCAACTGTGCGAGCGCAGCTAGCCGCAAATGACCATCCAGCAACAGGTAACGGGGCTCCTCTCCCGCCCCGTAAACCGGCTCGGGATGCACCGCAAGCGGTTCAACCACCCCCAGCTCACGGATGGAAGCTAAGATCGCCGCATACTTGGCGGAGGTCAGCATATCGTGGGTGACTTGGCGAGAGGGCAAGATCAGCGGTAGGCGGACGGTAATCAGATCAGGTTCAAAGGCACGCTTGACTACAGTCATGCGTCCCCCCGAATACGCTCAGCCAATACCTGCGGCATGTCATCAATGCCTTCGCTGCGTAAGATTGAGCAAAAAAAATCATCGGCCAGTAACCGACGCAATGCGGTAACGACGAAGAGCAATCGTTGCTCACTGATGTCGGCCTTCTTCACCATCAGGCGCTGACGGCGCACCTCAGTCTGATAGGCGGTCAGCAACTGGCGGGGAGTGGTCATGCGCTCGCCTCCCTGATGCTTACCATAATCTTTCCCTAGAACCCGTCGACGGTCGATCAGACGCCGCACCTTGATGAGTTCATCCCCTTTCAACAGCCCACTTTCATAGGTCTCGACCATGACGGCCTGGACCTGGGCATCGTCAGACCGTGCCACATGGATCGCGACTTTAATCGGTAGCCAGCCCTTCTCGACGGCAGCGATCAAGCGCTCCTCTCCTTGCCGCAACAAGATCAGAATGCCGCCGACATAGGCACGGTCCAAACAGGTTTTCTGGGCAATCTGTCTAATGGAGTAACCACGCTCGTGCAGTACGTTGATCGCCATCAGCAAGTCGCGGTTCGAGTGCTTGCGTCGCGCCAGATTCTCTACCAAGCTGATGAGATAGCGGTCCGCCTCAGCCGCAGTCACCACGACCGCCGGAATGACCGACTCCCCCAGGACCTTGAAAGCTTCGAAGCGCCCCTGCCCACAGATCAAATCGAAACTCGAGCCGTTACGGGTCACAGTGATCGGTCGTTTCAACCCCAAACTCGCAATGTTTTCCACCAGGCGTGCAAACACTTGTTGATTGCGACTACGCGGGTTGAGCACGCGAATATCCGTGAGCGGGATCTGCGCAATAGGCGCTACCTGAGCCACATGAAGTGCAAGATGCTCTCCCGATGTGGCCATTACGCAGCGCTCCCCAGGGGGATACGTCGACTCAGGGCCGCCAGGATATCCAAGCTGTCGAACCGGTAAAGTTCCAGTTCGCGTGGATTAGTATCTCCCAGACGCAGGTGAGGTGCCGCCAAATCGATCATGGGAAAGAGGTAGTAATCAAGCACTTCCTGCTCACCGGGGAGCATGCGAACAGCGACCGTCAGGTCCGGTAATAAACCGAAGTCGAAGCGTAGCTGCCAACGTCTGCGCGGCGACTCTGAGCATTGGCAGCGGCACAACACCACCGAGATCGAGAACTCATCATTAACCCAAACCAATTGGGTCTGAGGGTCGACCGAGATGCGTCCACCGACAAGACGAATGCGCTCCTGCGTGTCGACCAAGATCTGCGGATACAGCTCTCGCAGTCGGCGATTGGCCTCCAGAAAGCTGTAGTCTCGTGCGGGTGAATAACCAATCAAGCTGTAGCTGCGTAGCAAACTACCAAAGCGCTGGCTATAACAACTGCTGGAGGGGCAATCCTCTTGCTCATCAATGATCAAACCAGATAGACAACCTCGCTCCGCAAATAGTTGCTTCAGCGTGGCTAGCATTTGCTCATCAGTCCAGTGCTGTGACCGCGCACGGATGATGGCCTTCGCCGCGAGAAACAAGGCGTGGTCGACCAATGAGGAGAAGGCACCGTCGGCCCGCACGAACTGATCAACTGGATTAGGTGTACGAGGCTGTTTCAGCTTGCCAGACGTGCGATTCCAGACGTTGTTACCGATGTACTTTTCGTTGATCAGGACCTGATGCACTACGCCCCGTGTCCACGGCCGCTGGAAGTCTGTTAGTAGGCCACGCCGATTCAGCTGCGTTGCAATCTCAGCTTCTGTTCGACCTTCCCTGACAAAGGCCTGGTAAATGTCTTGAACGACCTGTTGCTCGGACTCAGGACCTGGCGTGAGGATCACCCGATCCGTCTGAAGGCTTTTGTACTCTCCCCGACCCAAGATTGCTTTAGGCTGCCCAGTCTGATCGATAAGTTGACGACGCAATCCATAGCCAGCTGGACCTCCTTGTCGGTAGCCCAACTCGACCAGGCGCGACTGCCCCGCAAACACCTTGACGGACAGCTCACGGCTGTACTCACCGGCCATCATGCGCTTAACGCTCTTGATGATGCTGGAGACCGGTGAGCCATCGTTAACGAACTGTTCGGCACAGTATTCTACCCTGACACCCGCCTGCCGACATCGAACTTCGTAGCTGGCGCTCACATCAGGGTCCTGAAAGCGCCCCCAGCGACTTACGTCATAGACCAGAACTACAGAGAACTCGGACTGATCCGCCTCAACGTCTCGAAGTAGCTGCTGAAGAGCTTCCCGACCATTTAGGCTCAAGCCACTTTTCCCCGCATCGGTGTACACCCGGATAATCTCCAGCTCATGCGCTGCTGCATAAACGCGAATCGCATCCAGCTGATTCTCAGTGGAGTACTGCTGGTGTTCCGTCGACATGCGGACGTAAGCGGCGGCTCTATTGCTGCCCTCTGCCAGGGATAGCTGTGCTCGTCTCATTTGTTGATCGATGCCCCCTCAGCAGCTTGTGGTCTACACCCATGCCAAGCCGTAGACCGCACCACGCCTACCGGTCTTCGTCAGATACTCCACAAACGAATATAAAGAGGAGACACAGAAAAATGATCGCGAAAATGGGCAATTCATTTCCAATCAATGCAGAAATCTACGCCAGCGCCGTAGCCGCTGCCCTATGCACCGAATTAGGCACGTCACATAGAGCAATTAAGACGCTGCGCCATTGGACCGATGCCAGTGAGCGTACCGCTAAGCACTGGCTGGCGGGCAGCCATGGTCCCAGCGGCCTTCACTTGGTTGAATTGATGCGGCATTCAGACCATGCGCTTCAGGCAGTGCTTGAATTGGCACAGCGGAACTCGTCCGTGGCAGTGGTCTGGCTTCCCGCTTTGCGCGAGCGTTTGCTTGACGTCGCAGAAATGATCGAGGCTTGCCTGGGTCCTGGCAGCGCTCGCTGACAGCCCGTGGCGCGGTCTCCCGATCTCTCTACCCGTAACACGCTTGAGGTAGAATCAAAAGCCTTCTGGGTGAGGAGAAAAGCTGAATGATGCGAAGCGTGCAGGGCCTGAGATGACATTAGTGGCACCAACTCCAAACCTTGTGCTGCCTCGGCGATGCAATCTTTGCCTAAGGCGGGGCAAGATGACCAAGGATCACCTATTCCCCAAGGGCCTCGTATCTCCCGGTCAGCGCCAGGTGACGAGGATCGCACAGCAGGTTGACCCGAACTTCCGAGGCCGCCAGGGCACCTTCTTGGCGCAAAACGGCGTAACGAAATCGACGCTTTGTTCAGACTGCAATAACAGGGTGCTAGGGGCCGAGCTCGATCCCGCGTTAATTGATGCCTACAGAGCAGCGTCGAAACCGTTGGAATCAGCGAGATACCCTGTTATGGGGCATATTTACCTGCATGGAGTACACCTCAATAAAGTCGCCCGCGCCGTTGCTGGTCATCTGATCGCGCTGAGTGACAACCCAGAACCAAGATCACTCATGATCCGGCACCTGCGACGGTTCGTGCTGGGCCGAGGTAATCTTCATTCCAGCCTGCAATTCCACATGTGGCTCTACCCTTCATCCCGCCAGGGCATGCTGAAAGACTTATTCCATACGGTGTTTGGGGCTGGCTACGAGCCGATGCAGATATCGGCTTTCAAGACTTATCCGCTCGCCTTTGCGTTCAGCACTGTGATCGAGAACCCCAACTACCGGCTGAATGGAGTGATGGATCTCACCCCATACGTGTCGAGCGAAACAATGGCATACAACCTAACGGTACCCACTCGCCCACTCGTCGATTTCAACTGGCCCTATGCCCCTCACCGCAATGGCGCGATCCTTACGGGCAACACCGGCAGCCTTACCACTCAGCCGTTTAAAAGCGAGGGTACTCAGCGGGTAAGGCTGAAGTTCGGAAGGTGAGTTCCCCGGACGCTTACGGCTCTACGGCAGAACCGGATGCAGCTGGGTCGATCCTATAGCCAAGGACCAAACTTTGCCCCAGCTCGGCCGAGGCAGCGCACTTGAGAGTTACAGCTGCTGCAGCCAGCACTGACAAGGACTTGAGGAGATTCTCAACCCTGCTCTTGACCTGATCGAGACTCCCAGGTTGCAAGCAGAAACATCGCCATCGAGCCCGCTAGGTTTACGGCCAGTTCGGCGTGCCGAGGTGCTGGCTTCGCACCAGCTTTACCCTTTCCGTGAGCATCACTTAGGCGATTTCTCAACGAACCCAGCCCCTATACAACGGCAGTGCAGCCTCCCAGAATTTGCTTGAAAACTACCTCCTCATGCTGTGCCTTCGTCAGATTGAGCAGAGTGGCTGTTTTCTTGTAGAGCTTGTTGAGATCAGGATTTGTCTCGTGCTCGCTATCGCCGGCATCCTCAAGGATATGCTTGCAAACAGACTCAAGAAGCGTCCGCGCCATGGTGATTGCTCCCTCAGGATCTGAGGCACGGCGTTCAATCGCTTTTGTCCAGGCAGTACGTACGTGGTCGGCATCGAGGCGGTTCACCGCTTCAGACACTACTGCATCAGCAGGATGCACATCGCCGGACTCTGCGTAATCGGCAAGTGCTCTGAACTCGTCCCAAATGAAGCTTCTACGTTCCGCGTACGACCCAAATTTTGGCTTTATGAAGCCCCAGAACTGATCTAGGTTCCGGTACCGCTTCACCCACGCAGGAGCAAGCGACGCCGCACGTGGGTTGTCCAAGATGCTCTGACGGTAAAGGGGATAGTCACGCTCGTCGTCGTTGTTCCCAAGCCCCGTCGCGCGGTTCACGTAGATAGCCTGTAAAGCGTCAACATCGTCGATCAGAGACACTGATGTCTTACCTCCTATGCAAGGCCGCGCTGCTCAGCGCGCATACCAGTGACCAACGTGCTGCCAGCCCGCAACGAACAGAGCATCGATGGCCTTTGCTAGCATGTAGGCGGAGTCAGGGTACGCACATAACGCCGTGCCAACGAGGGTCAGCATTGTCGCGACGATCACTATGCCGACCTGGCCTGCCAGCGCGTAGGGCAGTGTGATTTCCTCATGATAGCGAATGTTATCGAAGCACAGCCGCATATGCGTTTTCAGCACATTTACCTCAGATGCTGTGCTTTCATGCTTCTGCTGTAGCGCGCGTAGGTCCTGACGTAGCGAAGCCAATTCACGGGAATCATCACTGCGGAAATTCTGCATTGCCGTGGTGTTGCTAAAGGAGAACGACTTGTTCTCAACGGGCGCAGGCGTGGGCAAAAAGATCGTGCGTAGAGCTCGGATCTTTGCCGTGACCGCCAAGACGATGGTGACTAGGCCTGAGAGTACGGCCAGAAGCAGTCCGAAGCCTAACATGTAGTTTTTTTCGGCAAGGCCAAGCGCCATGAAGATCGCCGCGACCAGCGCTACTATCAGCACCATCCCTAGAACTGTTTTCATCGACCGCGCCTACGCATTCCTCTGGGCTGCAGTATGAGCAGCACCAAGCCAGGAATCCAGACTCCTCGCTCCGTGAGGCGGGTGAACCTATTGCGAGGCGGCACATGCCTCAGCCCACACTGCAGCAGCCGGTTGCGCGAAAGTCTGCTTTTGGCTGAAAGACGCTATTCGGTGTGATGGATCATCTTCCAGCAGCGACGATCAGTGAGTGCTTCCAAAGCCCATGCCGAACGCTTTCATCTGGTAGTCCGTTACAGCTTGGAACAAACCCTCAGCAATTAGACGTAGCCTTTCCACTTCCACCGCAGGCACGCATGCATTCAGCGCTTCGTGATACCGACGCATTGCTTCAACCGCTTCGGTGTAGGCTGGGTGATCGGGCGGCAAAATCTTGGAGGGCCTGGGCATTTGCGCTCCCCTTATCAGTTAACCGTGTAGGGCAGCTTGCCGGCTTCCAGCAACTGGAAGTTCACTACCGCGTCATAGAGGGAATCCGCCAGCAATCTAAGACGCTCTACCATCTCTGGAGATGCCCCTTCGTCTTGAGCCGTTCTGTGCGCCCTTATCGCTTCAAGAGCCTCGCGCAGCAACGATTCGCCAGCATTTGCCATGCCCTCTATGGTTCGCTTCATGCTCTGTCCATTTCACTGAATCAACCCAGTCCAGTATAGAAGGCTGCGGCAAGGGTCAGGGGTTCATTCCGGACTAGGAATGGTGGCTGCTACCAAAGCAATCCCTCATTTCTCAATCTTCGCGGAACCTTTAGGCTCAAAAAAGTAGGCCTAATCCCTCCCGCCAATCCCCTCTTCCCACACCTAACACCCGGCAGCACGGCGAGCACACCGAGCACGCTGAGTACATCGAGCACGGCGAGCACCGAAGAACCTACATAAGGATTTGAAATTTCTAAGTTTTTTAAGATTTTTATGCGCGATATCACGCAATTCCCATACCTGAACTAGGCTAAATCATGAATCTGAGTGGCCTGAGTCGTTCATTCACGTGCATAGAAATGCGTGATATGAGCGTGTAATGACGGTTTGCCAGCTTGGGCATATGCCAGGAAACTGGGCTCAACAAAAACGGATAAGGGCTGCGAAATGGCCAACGCAAAACAGTCAGCAAAACGTCGCTTAACGATGGCGGAACGTGCTCAACAACTCATGCAGGTTCACTTTCCCGATATCCCCGAAGCATGGCAATGGACTCGCAAAACTCACGACGGCTTCAGCACGATCCCACGGACATTGCCTATTGCCATGCAGATCATCGACGCACAGTCCAAGGGACAGCCTGCCGGCCACGTGCTGTTCTGTCTATGGGCGCGCATGCCCGATCATCCGGTCATCACTATTGAGAACCCCAGCACCTTTGCTGCCGAAGCGGGATTTCTCGGAGAGCGGGCAGTGGACACTTGGCGTCGCCGGATGAAGACACTTCGGGAGCTGAGGTTCATCACCACCAAGCCAGGTGCTTCGGGAGATTTTCACTACGTGATGCTCACCAACCCCAACGCTGCGGTCGAGTGGATGCGCAATAACGGAAAGGTCCAGGACGGCCTGTATGGCCGATTCATCGAGCGGCTGCCTGAGATCGGTGCCTACGGCGATATAGAAGCGGTTCGCGCTTACTGGGATGCTCTGGCCGCAAAGGCGGCAGCAGACGCTGAGGCAGCTAAACAAGCAAACGTGCCCACGCCTCCGCCGCCACCTGCCCCATCGACCAAAACGAAACGGACTGCGAGGGCAAAAGCAAATGCTTAGGAGAGTACGCGGCATCGAGAGCTTCCACCCTCCTCGGTGCCCCTAAAATGAAAGCCCTAGACCGACTGAGGGTCGAGTCTTGACTGGCTAGGGCTGTGGTGGCGCAACACCAAAGTGAAACATCACGAAGGAGGCCGTATGCGGATCGCTAGGAGAAGAGTCACGGGCATCGAGTGCACATCCACCCACCTGGATGCCCATCAAAAATGAAAGCCCTTGGCCAGCTGAGGGTCGAGTCTTGACTGGCCAGGGCTAGGGTGGTGCAAACCTATGAATGCTAGACCCCGCCAGGAGTCTAGCATTCATAGCTCATTCTACGGCAGCTTAGCCCTCCTGTAGCGGAGCCTGCACCTTAGCTCATGCAGCAATTCGCCAATCTTTGCGCCTCATTACGAGGGCCGGAGGAGTCTACGAAACTAAGGCGATTCTGGACTTCCTTACCTGCCGCTGCTTCTCATCTATCGGCGCTATTGCGTCGATCCGCCAGAATAGGGTTCCATCCGCAAATCAAGGATGGAGACCCTCATGTACCTGGCCGAACTCACCATAAAAAACTTCCGCAAGCTGCATGACGCCAAGCTGAAATTCCAGCCTGGGCTGAATGTTCTCGTCGGCCCAAACAACGTGGGAAAAAGCGCCGTAGTGGATGCACTTCGCACCCTCCTGGCCGGGCATGAGGAGCCGTACCCACGTCTGGATATCGCCGACCGTCATCGGCCCGCCGAAGGCGAACCTGAAGGCGATATCAGCTTCCATTTCGTCTTCAAAGATCTGAGTCACGACGATGAGGCCGACTTTATCGCGGCCCTCCAGCCCGCGGCCGACGGCGCCATGAATGCCCACATCCACGTCAGGTACACCGATGCCGACAAAACCGGCCGCTTCCGAGTAAAACGGTGGTGTGGCGATCACCAGGACATCCCGCTCACTTCGGACATGATGGAGAACCTACGCGGCGTCTACCTCCAGCCACTACGTGATGCCGCCCAAGGACTGCGTCCAAGCCGTAACAGCCAACTGGCTCGCCTGCTTCACCTTCTCACCGATGAGGATGGTCGAGAGGCGATCAACACTGCGTTGAAAGACCTCGATGATGAGTTGCAGCAGAACGAGGCGATCAAAAGCACCCATTCGGCAATCTCTACACGCCACGCCTCCATGATGGGGGAGCAGCTGGCACAGATGCTGGCCGTCGGACTCAGCGCAACTGACTTTCAACGCCTCTCTGCCCGCCTCTCCTTGACTGCTGAGTCCATGGAAATCGAGCAAAACGGCCTAGGCTTCAACAATCTGATTTTCATGGCAGTGGTGCTCAGCGAGCTGGCTAAAAATCCTGATGCAGCGTACCGAAGCTTGATCGTGGAGGAGCCAGAGGCCCACCTACATCCACAACTGCAGCGCGTTCTCCTGAGCTATCTGGCCGGCATTCCGACCAACGAAGGTGAAAAGCCGGTGCAATTGTTCGTCACCAGTCACTCGCCAAATTTTGCCAGTAACTCAAAGCTCGAGTCCCTAGTGTGTCTGGTCGAGAACGACGCCGGCGTGGAGACGTTCTTTCCACGTGATGTCCAGTTCGCGAAAGGTAAGCGGGAGAAACTCGAACGCTACCTGGATGTGACCAGAGCGGAGCTGTTTTTCGCCCGCCGCGTCATCTTCGTGGAGGGCGCGGCGGAGCTCATGCTGGTCGACGCGCTTGCGAAGACTCTTGGCTTCGATTTGCGGGAGTTTGGCATCAGTCTCATCAGTGTCGAGGGGCTGAACTTCGACTCTTTCCTGCCGCTGTTCGGAGAGAAAGGGTTGCGCATCCCTATTTCGGTTATCACCGATGCTGATCCGTTCGACGAAGAGGATGTTCCTGAACCTGCTGAAGCTGAGCGGCCTGACGAGGAGATCTTGGAAGAGCTGCTCGCGGAAGCAGCCTACCTAGATGAAGCATATGTGGAAAAGGAGGGTGAAGCTGAAGAGCTAGCGGACGAGGGTGCAGAGCCGAAGAAAGAGGTGAAGGCAAAGAAGAAGCTAAGGGCGGTCTATCCCGGGCTCGGCGATGTTGTCCGGATATCCAGCAACACGCTGAAGATGAAGGAGTCCGAAGATCAGTTTGTGAAGGTGTACCACGGGGTGAAGACCCTTGAATACGACCTGGCACTACTGGCGGAAAACCGGGATGCCATGCTGAAAGCATTGGCCGAGCTTCATCCAAGGATCTCGGGGGCGCTTCGAAAAATCGTAAATGCAGCACCTGACAATACTGCCAAAGCGAAGGCACTGTTCTGCGGGATGTTCGAGCGCAAAGACACCAGCAGTAATGTGCAGAAGGGCCGATTCGGCCAGGCGCTTGCCGAACAGATTGCTTCAACGCCGGGCTGCAAGGTACCAGAGTACCTCGAGAAAGCGATCAGACACGTTTGCCAAGGAGCGGCGATGCCATGAAGTTGTCCGATGAGCAGAAAGCGGTCATCAGCGCCCCATTGCAGCCAATGGCCGTCACGGCTTGCGCCGGCAGTGGTAAAACAGCCACGGCTATTAGGCGGCTGATCGCCATTCGGGAACAATTGGCCGACCACCGAGGCCGGGTCGTGCTCCTGTCATTCTCTAATGTCGCCGTCAATACCTTCAACAAAGGATACGCCGAGCTTGCATCTGGCCTGCCAGACGACGCCAATCGTAAGCGTGTCGAGGTAGACACGCTGGATGGCTTCTTCACCCAGCATGTCCTGCGCCCCCATGCCTACCGTACCATGGGAGCCAAGCAAACCGCTTATCTCGTTTCGGGTTCTGAGCCCTTCTTGAACAGCTTCCAGTACTGGAAAAGTAAAACAGAGCGCCCAATCCCGATCAAAGATGTACAGGTGGGTCTAGCGAATGGAAAATCAATGTTCTTCATCGACACCCATGGGGCGACGGAACAGCTTGATCGCGGAAAGGCTATAGACCTCATTGAAAAGCTGGGGCGCACCGGCGCCTATACCCATGACCTGGGACGCTACTGGGTTATTCGAACGTTGCTTAATCAACCCGCGATTCTGAGGGCATTGGCTACCCGGTATCCACACGTACTGGTCGACGAGTCACAAGATCTGGGTACGATGCACAAAGTGACACTGGAGTTGCTCATCAAGGCGGGCGTGCAGGTTTCCCTGATCGGTGACGTTAACCAAGGCATCTTCGCCTTCGCCGGGGCTGATGGCATTTTTTTGAAAAACTATGCCGATCGCGAGGGAGTGAAAGACTACAGACTTACCCGTAACTACCGCTCCCTCCCACCCATCATCGATATAGCCAACCGCCTCTGCGGCCGTCACGATGAGCCGGACAGGCAAGCCGGCCAAGGTGGCGCATTTTTCGTAGGGTACAAGGACGCCGAAATTCCTAAGCTGTTAAGCACCTTCAAAGGTTGCATCGGCGAATTGGGCATTGAGGCGACAGACGCAGTCATTCTCAGTAGGGGAACTGAACGCGCCGCCAAGCTTGCGGGTAAGTCAGCGGCACCAGGACAAGGAGTCGTGAAGCTATTTGCAGAAGCATCGTTGGCCCGGGATCAGTTGCATCGTTATCAGGATGCTTACCGCCTGGTGTGTAGCGCGGTAGTGAGCCTTATTGAAGATGCACCACCTGGGCTCGGTTCGGCTCTGCAGGGTTCGCCTCAAGATGGCTGGATGCTGAAGCTCAGGAGATTGCTGTGGGCATTTACACGCAATGCGGATAACGGACTACCGTCCTCGTCACTGCAAGCCAAGGTAGAGTGGCATCCGAAGCTCGTCGCAAATTTGCGCACGTTGCTTGCCCAAATTGACCAAAGGTTCGGTCTGACCACGGTCGCTACCTTCGGAAACATGATGGCCAAGAAGCGCCTGGAGGACGTCGCGCTAAATGGTGCTAAAGCTGAAAGCCATGGTTTAAGAGTTGAAACCGTTCACCAGGTGAAGGGCGAATCCATTGGCGCCGTGCTCTACGTCGCTACTAAGGCCAATATCATCGCATTGCTGGACGGCACTGCTACGGAAGAAGGCCGGATCGGCTACGTGGCACTGACGAGAGCGAAAAACCTCTTTTGGCTAGCCGTCCCTAACAGTTGCTTGGGCGCAGTGCGCACTGACTTGATCAACGCTGGCTTCGTCGAGGTCCCAGCGCGGTGACGATGAGCCAAACAGACTCGCTCAACCGATGTTGTCCGCGGCCGAGGAGCCACAACATTGGGTATCTACCAGGGTGCGCTCGATCTCAAAGATAGCTATGCCAAAGCTTTCTACGACACCTTACCCGAGGCTATTGAGTCAGGCGAGTAAGCGCCGAGCCGTGATCGCGGCGCTGATCGAGCAGTGCTGTTGTTTTGCTAATGAGATGCTCAGCTCGCAGTACCATGCAGAGCAGTTACCTGACGTCCGTTTGGCAGAACGCTTCAGAAAATGGACAGTTGCTTCTCCTACCTTTGTCGCCCTTTATCGCGGACTTTCAAAAAGCGGGGCTGGACATAACCTGTGTCAAACTATGTTGTTAGATTGTGATGCCTGTATTCGATGAAGGTCAGAAGCTGTGTCAATCTATGATGGCGCGCGGCGCACTGGCTCCAACCAGCGGGCCGAGTGTTTTTGAGGGGCGCTGTGTCAAACTATGTTGTAAGCCCCCAACTGGGTGGTCGCAAATAAAAAGAGCCGTGAGATAAGAAAGGGAGCCTTAGTGGCTCCCTTTTTTTAACTTCTCAAACGCACTGGCGAGTCTGAATCTGCCAGCGGCAAGCATCAATCGCTTTTTGGAATTGCTCGTTCAGCGGCTTCACTGAAGAGCTGGCGCAGTTTTTCCGCAGTTGCAGGGCTGACCGCCTTGGCCAAGAGCAGGCCATGCACAAGGCCCAGCCCGAGGTTTTTCGCCGCCAGCAGTTGCTGGACATCTTCAGCGTCGGCGATATCGGCGAGGTACAGGCCAAGCGGCTGCTCGTAGCGATCCTGCAAGCCCTCGGCGCGCAGTGCTTCGAGGGAGAGTTCGAATTGTTCGATTGCAGCATCTGAAAGGCTCAGGTGCTCAAATTGAAGAAGGTTCAAGCGATCAGTCGTCATGGAGAAATTCCGTTTCACGATCAAAGCGTAGACCGGAGCGTACCAGAAGGGAGCGGCTGGCAGGGCCACTGCCGACGTATTGAGTCGCAACTTCCATTTGTTCGGGGTCTGGCTGGCATGTCCTTTCCACTGAGGCGTGGCTCATGCGATTGCTCCGTGCACGAGGAGCATCAGCACCAGGTATCGACCGCCTTTGGCCAGGGTAACCAGGAGCAGGAAGCGCCAGAACGGTTCGCGCATCACCCCGGCGACCAGTGTGATGGGGTCGCCGATGATGGGCACCCAGCTCAGCAGCAGCGACCAATAGCCATACCGTTGATAAGTGGCCTGGGCTTTCTCGAGCTTCACCTCGCTGACCGGAAACCAGCGTTTGTGCTTGAAGCGCTCGACCCCGAGCCCCAGGCCCCAGTTGGCGAGCGAGCCAAGTACATTACCGAAAGTAGCGACCGCCAAGAGCACGACCGGGACGTAGTGCTCCGAAAGGAGCATCGCGACAAGCGCGGCCTCTGACTGCATGGGCAACAGCGTTGCCGCTGCGAACGCCGCCAGGAACAGGCCGACATAGCTGGTGATTTCAAACATCGTCCTGCTTACCGCCTTGCGTGACCCGCAGTTGGGGAAACGCGCATGATCGCATGAACTTCCTGAATAAACGCAAAACCCCCGTCTCGACGGGGGTTTTGCGTTGTTGCAGCAAGTGTTGGCCTGCCAGCGTCTTCAGCTGGTATCAGCTCTTTGGAGCCCCTTGCGCAACCATGGCGCGCCAGGCCTGAACGCTCGGCCGTGCTTGGACCTTCTCATGCCATGCGCGCAGCGCAACCAGCTCTTCAGGGACGGGCAGCTTCACCAACGAGGCGAAGATCATGCCGCCCAACACCGCGATGTCGGCCATCGAGAACTTGTCACCAGCGACGAAGGGCTGGTGCTTGAGCAGGTTGTCGAAGTAGCGCATGCCGCGGGTCGCCTTCTCGCCCATTTTTCCACCCCACTCGGGGTTCTGGTAGAGCTCGACCTTAGGCCCGAGGCCCGGGGTGGCGTGGTGGAAGTAGACGCTGACGGCATCGAGGAATTCGATCTCGGCGCGCTTGGTCATCATGTGGATCAGGCCCTTTTCGACCGGGGTTTCGCCCGTCAGGGTCGGGGTGCCGTCCAGAAGATCCAGGTATTGGGTGATCGCCGTGCACTCTGCGATCAAGGTTCCATCCTCCAGCTCCAACACCGGAAGCGTGCCCGAGTAGTTGATGGCCAGGAACTCAGGTTCCTTGTGTTCGCCGGTCCAGAGGTTCACCGAGATGAACTCGACCTTGGGCAGCAGCCCTTTTTCAGCCAGCGCAATGCGCACGCGGGCTGGGTAGGGGCCATCGAACCAGTCATAGATTTTCAATGGGGAAACATCGTTGTGTGAAGTAGCCATGGCGGTCACCTGTCTGTCAGTTGGTAGGCAAAGATTGATCCCGAGTTTCGCTGTTGTCAACCCCTACCTGTCAATTGGCAGGTAAGCCCTGCCGTAGTACTATCGCCCGACACGAACAGGCACCAGCGGGGGCTAGAACATGAGCGAAAATGCTCGAGAGGCCATCTTGGCGGCGGCGAAATCGGCCGCTCAATTACACGGTTACAGCGGTATCAACTTCCGCAGCATTGCCGAGCAGGTCGGCATCAAGAACGCCAGCATCTACTACCACTTCCCCAGCAAGGCAGACCTCGGGGCGGCGGTGGCAGAGCGCTACTGGCAGGATGCATTGGCAGCGCTCGAGGAAATACGGGGCGCCAATCCCGACTTGGCTACACGCCTACAGCTCTACCCATCGATCTTCCGCAAGTCGCTGATGGACGGTAATAGGCTTTGCATGTCCAGCTTCATGGCGGCCGAATACGAAGACCTGCCTGACCCGGTTTCCAAGGAGGTCAAGGCGTTCGCCGACGTCAACGTCAGGTGGCTGGCGCAGGTCCTGGCAGAAGGCGCCAACGGTGATGTCCAGGACTTCGAGCGCCGGGCACGCGCGATCTACACCGCTATTGCAGGCGCGCAACTGATTGCCCGCACGCGGGCAGACATCGACCTGTTCGATGACTTGGTCTTGAGCTACCGGGAAGCGGGCTTGATTCCAGCCTGATTGCCCAAATACGTGCAACACGTGCAGATATGTAGTGCACGAAACCTGGCTTGTTGCACCTGGTGCAAGGTGCGACCTTTGGTGCAAATGCAATCACTGGAGGTGAGTCATGGTCGATATCGTGCGGTTGGAAAGCTTTGGCGGTGCTGAACAGCTTCTTCTGGGCAGCACCCACGTCGGTGAACCTGCTGAAGGGCAGGTACGGCTCAAGCAGTACGCCGTGGGTGTGAACCCCCTGGATATCAGCCAGCGCCGTGGCGAGGTGAAGATCCCGCTGCCGTCCGGCCTGGGCCTTGAGGGGGCCGGCGTTGTCGAGGCCATCGGCGCTGGCGTGACCAACGTCAACGTGGGTGATCGCGTTGCCTACGCTACCGGCCCGATTGGCAGCTATGCAGCCGTCAGGCATTTCCCGGCAGAGCGTTTGGTGAAGCTGCCAGAGGATATTAGCTTCGAAGAAGCGGCGGCCGTGTTGTTCAAGGGCATCACTGCCCAGTACCTAATCAAGACCACCTATCCAGTGACCCAGGGCACCAACATCCTGCTCTATGGTGCTGCGGGCGGCGTCGGCCAATTGATGGCGGCTTGGGCCAAGCACCTGGGGGCGAATGTCATCGGGGTGGTTTCGAAGCAGGCGAGCGTCGAGCGGGCGCGGGCCGCCGGCTGTGACCATGTCTTCGTTTTCGACAGTGCAACGCTGGCGGCCAATGTCCAGGCAGCGACTGACGGCAAGAAAGCCGATGTGGTGTACGACCCGATCGGCAAGCAAACCTTCGACACCTCATTGGACTGTTTGAAGGTGCGCGGCCTGATGGTTTCCTACGGCATTTCCAGCGGCGTACCGGACCCTGTAGCGATAGGTACCCTCAATGCCAAAGGCTCGCTGTACCTCACTCGGCCTTCGCTGGTGGCGCACACGGCCACCGCCGAGGCCTACCAGGAGCGCGCGGCCGATGTGCTGGATGCCGTCGCCAAAGGGATCATCAAGGCCCATGTCGCGAAAACCTACCCGCTGAAGGATGCCGGCAAGGCCCAGCAGGACATCGAGCAGGGCCACTCCAAGGGGTCGATCGTATTGATTCCCTGATTTTCACTGCCGAGGTGATAGATGGACCCGTTCGACAGTCGTCACGCCGATGAGCTTTCGGCCATTCTCGCGCTAGCGGACCACCGAACGTTCGCGGCGGCGGCAAAGGTGCTCGGGCGCCATCCCTCGATCCTGTCCAAGCGCATCTCTGCGCTGGAAATGAGGCTGGGTGTGCGCTTGGTCGAGCGGACGACCCGCGCGGTTCGTTTCACTGACGTGGGAGCGCGTTTCGTCGAGAACATCCGCGCCGCAGCACGGCTGATTGACGAGGCGCAGTGCGAAGCGCTGCAAGATTCCTCCAGTATCCAGGGCACGCTCAGGTTGTCGTTGCCCTCGGCCATGGGGCGTATGTGGCTGAGTCCCTTGATAGCCGAGTTCGCCAAGCTGCACCCGCACCTGTCGTTGGAGCTCGAGTACTCGGACAGCTTCGTGGATATCGTTTCGAAGGGCTATGACCTGGCCATTCGTATCGGCGACCTGCCGGATAGTCGGCTGATCGCGCGCAAGCTGTGCGATCAAACGCGCATCCTGTGCGCCTCGCCTGAATACCTCGAACAGTGGGGAACGCCTGCGCAGCCCCATGAGCTGATGAATCACCAGTGTCTTTCCTACACCGGGTTCAGCGACTTCCCTGACTGGCGCCTGATCTCTCGGGGCAAGGCCGTCACTTTGCGGCCCAAAGGGTCGATCAAAAGCAACGACAATGAAGGCCTGCTGATCGCCGCCATGCATGGCTTGGGCATCGTCGCGGGCAGCACCTGGCTGATGGCCAGGGCCCTGGAGAGTGGAAGGCTTGTTCGGGTGTTGCCGGAGTGGACCTTCAGTACCGATGCAGGCATTTACCTGGTCAGGCCTTCAGCGGCCTACACCTCTGCGAAAGTCGAAGCGTTCAAAACCTTCATCGAGGCCCATTTTATTGCCAGGGCGCCGTGGGAGCGTGCGCAGGCATAAGTGGCGAGCATCATCGAGAGTGAAGTGATGGCAAAAAAACACAAGAGCGAAAACTGGGATGACTTTCGATATTTTCTAGCCGTCGCCAGAGCCGCGACATTGTCTGGTGCTGCCGAAAAACTGGGAACAGAACATACAACAGTCGCACGCCATATTTCAGCTTTGGAAGAGGGCCTTAAAATAAGGCTGTTTCACAAAAGTAATGCGGGATATGAATTGACGCCCGAAGGGGAGAAGGTACTGGATGCTGCAGAAAGTATGGAAAGCATCGTACTTTCTTATAAGAGTGAAGAGCGCGATGCGGGGCAGATTTGCGGTGTGGTTCGGGTCGGCGCTCCCGATGGCTTCGGCAGTGTATTCCTGGCGCCGAGAATGGCGGAACTGACAAAGCGCCACCCCAATCTTGAAGTTGAAATTTATGCGGCAGCACGGGTGTTCAGCCTCTCCAAGCGTGAAGCGGACATTGGTATCAGCCTGGCGACGGCTGAGCATTTGCGGGTCGCCTCCCGCCGTTTGACGGACTACCGGCTGCACATTTATGCCACTCGCCAGTATCTGGACGCCGCGCCTGCGATTCGAACCCAGCGCGATCTCGGTCGACATCCTTTCGTGGGATACGTCGAGGATTTGCTATTCGCGCCCCAGCTCGACTTCTCCACTGGGCTGGAGGTGGAACTCGCTTCGCGCCTGCGCAGCACGAACCTGCTAACCCAGGTGCATACGGTGCTGGGAGGGAAGGTGCTCGGCATCCTGCCTGCTTATATCGCATCGTCCTTCCCCGCATTGATGCCTGTGCTCTCGGACCAGGTCAATATTACGCGCTCGTTCTACATGCATGTGCACGAAGACCATCGCAAGGCCGCGCATATTCGGGAAGTCGCGAAGTTCATTGCAGAACAAGTGGACGCGAACCGAAGCCTCTTTCTTTGATTGAATTCACAACGGCAGCACCGCCATCCGTGAATTTTTGCACACCGGGCGTGTGTTTATCCTGTTGTTGAGGCACGCGCAGCGCAGGTACGGTTAATCTCGTCGAGTCAATAAGTTACTCATGCGTCAAGCCGAATACGTATATCCACCCATAATAATAGGTGCCGCATGTTATACGTTATTTACTGCAAGGATAATCCGTCTAAGCCTACCCGGCGAGAGGCGTTCTATGAGGCGCACCGGGCTTATCTGAAACAGGCCTCCCTCAAGATCCTGATCGCAGGCCCATACACGTCTGAACAGAGCGACAAGAAGATCGGCAGCCTGCTGGTAGTCGAAGCAAACACCCTTGAACAAGCCCTGAACTTTCAGCGCAATGACCCGTTCGCGCGTGAAGGTGTCTGGAGCGAAGTCCTTGTTCATCCCTTCCTGTTATCGATCGATCAGCTATCGAAACCCCGTTGATACAACCCTGTAGCGCAATGGAGAACAACAATGAAGACTATCGCTTGGATCGGCCTCGGTTTCATGGGCAACCCCATGTCCAAACATATGATGAACGCAGGCTATACCGTCAGAGGTGTGGATATTGATCCGGCAGCTTGCGAGCGCGCTGCCCAGAATGGCGTGCAGATCTGTTCGAGCGTCGCTGAGGCCTGCCAAGGTGTGACAGCCGTGTTCACCATGCTGCCCACCGGTAGCGAAGTGAAGGAGGTGCTGGCCGGTCCGAATGGCGTCTTCGCCAACATCGACCCGGGCACCGTAGTCATCGACTGCTCCACCATCGGTATCGAAAACGCGCGGTCGCTGCATGGGTCGGCCAGAAAAGCAGGGCGTATTTTCGCCGAGGCCCCGGTATCGGGTGGAACCGAAGGCGCCATCGCTGCCACCCTGACCTTTATGGTCGGGTGCGAGGACGCCCACGTTGACCGCGTCAAAGCGCTACTGAGCCCGTTGGGGGCGTACGTTGCCCATGTCGGCGGGCCAGAAGCCGGCCAAGCCGCCAAGGTCGTGAATAACCTGATCATGGGGGTTTGCGTCGCAGTGAACTGTGAAGCCACCGCGCTGGCCGAGCGCTTGGGTCTGAACTTGAAGGCATTCTTTGAAATTGCCATTCGCTCGACCGCAGACAATTGGACATTCCGCGTATGGAACCCCGGTGTGGGCGTGGTGCCAAGTGCACCGGCGTCGAAGGATTACCAAGCAGGCTTCAAGACCTGGCTGTTGGCCAAGGACCTGACGCTGGCCATGGACGCAGGCCGTGAAGTTGGCACCACGATCGCTACCGCCGAGGCTGCGCACGCCCTGTTGCAGCAGCACATGGAGAACGGTGGCGCTGACCTGGACGCCACCTCCCTGGTGTTGAGCCTGAAAACCCCTGCCGTGACGGGGGTTGCGCAAAAAGCCATCGCCTGATGCGCGGTAGGCCTTACCACCAGTGCACTTCTGTGGCCTGGGCACCTGTGCGCCAGGCCCTTTTGCACGTCGTAAGAATTAACGCACGTGATCTTGGGCGATATCATATTCGAGGCACTTTTCTTCGCGCCTACTATTTCGGCCAGTAACTGAACTCAACAAAAATCGAGTCGTTGATTGCTTGGGACACAACCCTTGCTCCAACACTGAAGGTGCTCCAATGAAACGTCCTGGTCGTTACCCTTCGCGGGTTATTTCCTTCATCAGCCTGTTCATCGTCATGAGCCAGGGCATGACCGCAGGTGCGAGCCCGGAGCCGCACATGGCCTCTCTCAACGCTGACCTGGCGGGGCTGGCAGGCCCCGGCGGGTTGCCGGAAAAGAGCGACCCCTGGACCTTGCTGGAATGGTCGGTGGAGGGCCAGCAGCTGGTGGTCAGGAACGACAGTCGCTACGTCGTTCGCCTCTATCGGCAGGTCAACGTGATCGCGGCCAACACCAACCTGATGCTGCCCAATACCTACATCCTGCCGGGCCAGATGCACAGGCTCGAGCTGCCCAGGGGCAGCGATCTGGGTAGCGAGCCGAGTGTGCGTATCTACCCCGCCAGCGCCTGCGGCTCTGCCGTCAAACCCTACGACGTAGTGCTCAAACGGCGTTGAAGCCAGGTTGCTCAGGCGCGTTCCAGGTTGCTCCGCAGTGCCTGCGCCAGTGTGTTCATTTCCTGCTTCAGGTGTTCGGCTGCCAGGGCCATTCGAGCCTCGTCTGCAGTAGCACAGGCCGCTTCGACCTGGATGCAGGCTTCGATCGCAGGCAGTGCCCTGACCAGACGCGCTCCGCCCCTGATGCGGTGGGCGATGTCCTTCAACAGCGTAAGGTCCTGGCCCTCGGCGATCGCTGCCAGCTCGGCTTGGTCGTTGGCGACGCTGGCGGCCAGGTCGGTCAACAGGGCATGAAGTGCAGCACTGTCGCCTTGCACGAGCTTTTCCAGGTAGGCCAGATCGATGCACGGAGCCGTCTCTGGCTGGGGTTCGCTGTCACTGGGCGGCGGCGCGGCAGGGGCTGTCTGGCCCAGGCACTGCGCCAGTTCAGGCAGGGTGATGGGTTTGAACAGGCAGTCGTCCATGCCCGCTTCCAGGCAGCGCTCTTTCTCATCCGGCAGGGCGTTGGCGGTGAAACCTAGGATCGTGCAGCGCGGCTTGCCGTGCTGCGCTTCGTCCTGGCGAATGGCGCGGGCCAGGTCGTAGCCATTCATCACGGGCATGTTGCAGTCGGTGATGACCACGTCGAAATGCTGCTCGCGCCAGGCCTGCAACGCCTGGGCGCCGTCCTGGGCATCGCTGACCTGGTGGCCCAGGTAGCCCAGCTGCTTGCCCAGCAGCAGGCGGTTGGTGGGGTAGTCGTCGGCCACCAGGATGCTCAGCGTGCGCTGGCGGGTGCGTTGTCGTCGGCCACCGCTGCTGTACTGGCGAGCGGCTCCAGGATCGGCAGGTCGAGGCGCATGTCCAGCCGGGTGCCTTGGCCCAGCACACTGTGCAGTTGCAGCTGGCCACCCATCATGTCGCACAGCGTGCGGCAGATCACCAGGCCAAGCCCGGAGCCGGTGCGGGCCGACTGGGTATTGCTGGACGCCTGGGTGAAGGGGCTGAAGAGTTTCCTCTGGTCGGCGTCCGAAATACCGACCCCGGTGTCTTCGACCCGCAGGCGAATGCGCAGGCTCTGCGCGTCGCTTTCTGGCAGCACCTGCAAGCTCAGGCTGACCTGGCCTTGGGCAGTGAACTTGATGGCGTTGCTCAGCAGGTTCGAAACCACCTGCTTGAAGCGCAATGGGTCGATCAGCACGTCGCAGTCGGCCTGCGGGTCGAGCTCCAACACCAGCGGCAGGCGCTTTTGTTTGGCCAGGCCTTCGAAGATACGTGCTTGTGGGCGCAGCAGCGCAAGCAGGTTGGCCCGCTTGGGGGTCAGCGACAGCTTGCCGGCTTCGATGCGGGCGATGTCGAGGATGTCGCCGATCAGCTCGAGCAGGCCGTGTGCAGCGTCCGAGGCGGTCTCGATGGCGACCTGGTCGGGCAAGCCCTGCTCGGCCTTTTTCAGGGCCAGTTCCAGCATGCCGACGACGGCGTTGATCGGGGTGCGGATTTCGTGGCTCATGGTCGCCAGGAAGGTGGTCTTGGCCCGGTTGGCCTCTTGCACCATGTCGAGCAGCTGCTGGCGCTCGCTGATGTCGATCCAGCCGCAGATCATGCCGATCACCGCGCCGTCGCTGCTGCGGTAGGGCAGTACCCAGTGGTAGATGGTCAGGCGCTGGCCATCGCGTAGGGTCAGTTGGCGATCTTGAACATGCGGGGTGCCCTCGGCCATGACCCTGAGGTACTCGGCGTGGTACTGCGCCGCTTCCCCGGGGTCGACGTCGGGCACATCGAGCGCGCCCTTGCCCATCACCTGCTCGCGACTGACGCCGAGCACGTTGAGGTATCCGCTGTTGCAAGCCAGTAGAAGGCCCTGGCGGTCACGCACGTAGATCGGGTGCGGGGTTTCGTCGATCAGCACACGCATGAATTCGAGCTGGTCGCCCAGCGCTTGTTCGGCCCGCACGCGTCGGCGTATCTGACGGCGCAGGTAGATGATCCAGGCCAGCGCCAGCAACAGCAGGGCACCGGCGACCAGGAACCCACGCATTATCGCCTCGCGGTTGCGTTGCCAATAACTGTTGTCGATGAACACGTCGTTGCGCCAGCGCGTGGTCAGCTCGCCCATTTCCTCGGGCGAGATGCTCAGCAAGGCTTTCTCCAGGATCGAGTGCAGTTCGGGGGCGTCGTGTGGGACGGCGAAAGAGAAGCGCGCCGGTTCGCTGCCCACGGTGCTGGTGATTTGCAGGCGCGGGTACTGGCGGGAAATCAGGTAGCGGGCGATGGGTAGGGAGTTGACCCCGGCGTCCACCTGGCCCTTGGCGACCCGTTCCATCACCTCGGCCGCGCTGTCCACCAGGGTGATGCGGATGTTCGGGAAGCGTTGGGCGAGGGTTTCGGCAAGGTAGTTGCCGCGGATCAAGGCCAGGCTTTTGCCGCCGAGTTCTTCCAGGGTTTGCGGGCTACCGGCGGCCTTGCGGCTGATCAGCACGAAGGCGCTGTTGAGGTAGGGTCGGGTGAAACGCAGGTCGTTGGTGCGCTCGTTGCTGGGGGTGAGGGCGGCAATCAGTTGCGCCTTGCCGCTGCGCAGGTCTTCGAGTTCCTGGGCGAGAGAGGAAGCCTTGCGTATTTCGAATTGCAGGCCGGTGCGCAAGGCCACCTTGGCCAGCAGGTCGACGGCGACGCCCTGGGCCTCGCCTCGTTCGTTGAAGAAGGTGATGGGCCGGAAGTTCTCCACCGCCACCACCGTGACCCGCGGGTGGGCCTGCATCCAGCGGTCTTCGCGTTCGTCGAAGTTCAGCAGGTGTTGCCCCGGGATGCTCATGTCGAACGCGCCCCAGCGCCGAAGGATGGCGATGCGCTCGCTGTGGGGAATGGCCTCCAAGGCCTGGTCGAGCAGGCGCAACAGCCGGGTTTGCGGTGTTGCCACGGCGAAGGCGAAGCGTGTGCCTTCAAGGCCGGCGAAATCGGTCAGCCGTATGTTGTTCAGGTAGTTGCGGCTTATCAGGTAGTTGGCGCTGATGGCATCGCCCAGGTACACGTCGGCCTTGCCGAACGCCACCGCATTGATGGCCTCGATGGTCGAGGGGTAGAGCTGCAGGGGGGGGTTGGGTAGGCCTCGCGTACCTGGTCGGCGGGCAGGTAGTGGTTGAGCATGGCGATGGTCTTGCCAGACATTTCTGCGACTTGCGGGGTGTTGTCATCGGTGCGCGTGACGAGGATCGGCTGGTCGTCGCTGTAGGGCTTGGACAGCGTGATGCCGGGGTCGTCATCCTCGAAACCGTTGGCCGTGCTCAGCAGGTCGATCTCGCCGCGCTTGAGGGCATCGATCAGCGCTGTTCGCGAGTCGTAGCGGTGAATGCTCAACTGCACGTGCAGCAACTGCGCCACCAACGCGGCGTAGTCGGCGGAAAGGCCTTCGTACTGGTGGTCGCTGGTAAGGTCGAATGGCGGGTAGTCCGGTGCCGAGATGCCCAGGCGCAGCGTGCCTCTGGCGCGTAGCCAGTGGGCATCGTCCTGGGTCAGGTCGAGCTGGTAGCCCGTTACCTGCGAGCGTCCAAGCAGGCGCAGGGCGTCGTCCTCGGCGAACACCCCTGTGGAGCCTGTCAGTAGCAGCAAGGCTGCCAGGCACACGTTTACGAGTGGTTTCATCAAATAAGGTTGTTGCGTTTGGCGAATTCGGACAGGTGTACCAGCGATTTCAACTTCAGTTTGTCGATAATTCTGGCCTTGTAGGTGCTGATGGTCTTGCTGCTTAGCAGCATCTTGTCGGCGATTTCCTGGTTGCTGAAGCCGTTGGCGAGCTGCTGGAAGATCGACAGCTCGCGGTCGGACAGGCCCTGGATCATTGTGGTTTCGCTGGCATAGGCGTCATCGTGGCGCACCGAGCTCATGGCCAGGTCGGGGAAGAAGGTGTAGCCGGCCTTGATCGCATCGATGGCCTTTACCAGTTCATCGAGGTCGTCGCCCTTGGACACATAGCCGCTGGCGCCTGCACGCATGCAACGCATGGAGAAGAACGTGGCGCACAGGGAAGTGAGGATTATTACCTTGGTCGGCAGGCGCAGGTCGGTGAAGCGACCCAGGGCACCCAGCCCATCGACCCCCGGCATGGAGATATCGAGGACCATCAGGTCGGGCTTGTGCTCGCGGGCAAGCTGCACGGCATCTGCACCATTACCCGCCTCGGCGACGATCTGATAATGCTGTTGCTTGAGCACCATTCGGACTGCTGAGCGGATGAAAGGGTGATCGTCCACAATCATTGCATTGAGCATCATGGCCTCGAAGGAAGGATGTGGATTCGCTGGCGCGTGGCAGGCGGCAAGGGTTGCCCGATAAACGAAAAGTATACGGAAGGCGGCAGGACACCAGCAATTTATGGCAAACCGGGTGCTGGAAAGTGTCGATGTATCTGGCGGGTCAATTAGTTGATTGCCCACACGGCTTAAAGAAAATTCCTCACATTCCAGGCGCCCTGCTGGGACATGGGGTTAAGCGATAGCCGACGGCGGCACCGACCTTTACGCTTGGAATGCCGCGCAGAGGTCGATGCATTCAGCGGTTTCAGATCTGCATGGCCATCCCTTCGACGTTCATTGCTGCCTGGCGCAAGGCTTCGGAACGGGTCGGGTGGGGGTGGCAGGTGAGGGCGATGTCTTCGGCCGAGGCGCTGAACTCCATGGCCACGCAGAACTCGCCGATCATCTCGCTGACGCTCGGGCCCACCAGGTGTACGCCCAGCACCTCGTCAGTATTGGCATCGGCCAGCACCTTGGCGAAGCCTTCGGTCTCGTGGTTGATCTTGGCGCGGCTGTTGGCGGTGAAGGGGAACTTGCCGACCTTGTACGCACGGCCTTCGGCCTTGAGCTGCTCTTCGGTCTTGCCCACGCTGGCCAGTTCCGGGCGGGTATAGATGACACCGGGAATCAGGTTGTAGTTGACCTCGTGGGCCTTGCCGGCAATGCGCTCGATGCACGATACCGCTTCGTCCTCGGCCTTGTGCGCGAGCATCGGGCCGGAGGTGACATCGCCGATCACCCAGATGCCGGGTACTGTGCTGCGGTGGTGGTCGTTGGCCAGCATGCCGCGCTTGTCGGTCTCGAGGCCCACGCTTTCCAGGTTCAGGCCCTTTGTGTACGGGCGACGGCCGATGGCCACCAGCACGTAGTCGGCTTGCAGGGTTTCGGCAGCACCGCCGGCGGCCGGCTCCAGGGTGAGGCTGACGCTGTCGGCGCTGCTGGTGGCCTGGGTCACCTTGCTGCCCAGCTTGAATTTCATGCCTTGCTTGGCCAGGGCTTTTTGCAGGGTCTTGGCGGTTTCTTCGTCGGTGCCGGGGCAGATGCGGTCCAGGTACTCGATGACCGTCACTTCGCTGCCCAGGCGGCGCCATACCGAGCCCAGTTCCAGGCCGATGACGCCCGCGCCGATCACCACCAAGTGCTTGGGGACCTGGGGCAGGGCGAGGGCGCCGGTGGAATCGATGATGCGCTGGTTGTCGAGGGTCACGCCCGGCAGCGGGGTGGGCTCGGAGCCGGTGGCGATGATGATGTCCTTGGCTTGCAGGGTGCTTTCGCTGCCGTCCTCGGCCTTGACGACGACCTTGCCGACGCCATCCAGGCGGCCCCAACCCTTGACCCAGTCGACCTTGTTCTTGCGGAACAGGAATTCGATGCCCTTGGTCAGCCCGGTCACGCTTTCATCTTTCTGTTTCATCATCTGGGCCAGGTTCAGGGTCGGCTTGACCTCGATGCCCAGATGGGCGAACTCGCTCCCGCTGGCGGCCTCGAAAAGCTCGGATGCGTGCAGTAGCGCCTTGGAGGGCATGCAGCCGACGTTCAGGCAAGTGCCGCCGAGGGTCGAGCGACCTTCCACGCAGGCGACGCTCAGGCCCAGCTGGCCTGCACGAATGGCCGCGTTATAGCCGCCGGGGCCGCCGCCGATGATCACCACATCATAGGATTTCATGGGTTTCACTCCAGGGAGAAAAAAGCGCAAGAGGGGCACAAGATAGTGGTTGCCTGGTGGATTGTATACAATCCATCGTGTAAGCCTGTTTCGATAGTTCTAGACTATGGTCGCGATAAACGGAAACTTCGCACGGATGAACTACCCTCTTGCGGTGGCGCTCGAAATGTCAGGGGGCCCCGATCATGAAACGGAGGGTCATCCATGCTTGCGCAACTTCCACCAGCGTTGCAAAGCTTGCAATTGCCTTTACGACTCAAGCTGTGGGACGGCAACCAGTTCGATCTAGGGCCGAGCCCGCAGGTCACCATTCTGGTCAAGGAGCCGCAGCTGATTGCCCAGCTGACCCATCCGAGCATGGATGCATTGGGCGCTGCCTTCGTCGAGGGCAAACTTGAACTGGAAGGTAATATCGGCGAAGTCATCCGCGTGTGCGACGAGCTCAGCGAAGCCTTGCTCGCTGGCGAAGACGACGTGCTGCCGGTGCGTACCGCCCACGACAAGCGCACCGACGCCGAAGCCATCTCCTACCACTACGACCTTTCCAACGACTTCTACCAGCTCTGGCTCGACCCGGACATGGCCTATTCCTGTGCCTACTTCAAGGAGCCCGACAACACCCTGGCCCAGGCCCAGCAGGACAAGTTCGACCACCTATGCCGCAAGCTGCGCTTGCAGGCCGACGACTACCTGCTGGATGTCGGTTGCGGTTGGGGCGGCCTGGCGCGTTTCGCTGCGCGTGAATATGGCGCCAAGGTGTTCGGCATTACCCTGAGCAAGCAGCAGCTGGCGCTGGCACGCCAGCGCGTGGCGGAAGAAGGCCTGGCCGACAGGGTCGACCTGCAGATCCTCGACTACCGCGACCTGCCCCAGGATGGCCGCTTCGACAAGGTGGTGAGCGTGGGCATGTTCGAGCACGTGGGGCACGCCAACCTCAAGCTGTATAGCCAGAAGCTGTTCGGCGCAGTGCGTGAAGGCGGCCTGGTGATGAACCATGGCATTACCGCCAAGCATGTCGATGGCCGGCCAGTCGGGCGTGGGGCAGGGGAGTTCATCGAGCGCTACGTGTTCCCCCATGGCGAGCTGCCGCATATCTCGATGATCAGCGCCAGTGTCTGCGAGGCGGGCCTCGAGGTGGTGGATGTCGAGAGCCTGCGCCTGCACTACGCCAAGACCCTCAACCACTGGAGCGAGAACCTCGAGAACCAGCTGCACAAGGCGGCGACCCTGGTGCCGGAGAAGGCCCTGCGTATCTGGCGTTTGTACCTGGCTGGCTGCGCTTATGCCTTCACCAAGGGGTGGATCAACCTGCACCAGATCCTGGCGGTGAAGCCCTATGCCGATGGGCATCATGACCTGCCGTGGACGCGTGAGGATTTGTATCGGTAGTTGGCAGGGACCGACACATTCACAGAATGGGAGAAATCAGCCGCGCGATGCGCATCCCCAGTTGCTGCAAGCGATGCGTATCCCGGCTGTCCTCCGCGGTAATCTCCCGCGACTGCTCGAAGTCTTCCTCCAGCATGCGCTCGACCTGGTCAGCAAAGGCTCGGTCGATGGTCAGCAGGGTGATCTCGAAATTCAGGCGGAACGAGCGGTTGTCGAGGTTGGCACTGCCAATCGCGCTGACTTCATCGTCCACCAGCACCACCTTCTGATGCAGGAAGCCTGGTTGGTAGCGGAACATGCGCACACCGGCGCGCACCGCCTCGAAGGCGAACAGGCTGGAGGCGGCATAGACGATGCGGTGGTCTGGCCGCGAGGGAATCAGCACACGTACATCCACCCCACGTAGCGCAGCCAGGCGCAGCGCGGCGAATACCGCTTCGTCGGGGATGAAATACGGGCTGGTGATCCACACGCGGCGGTTGGCCGAGTGGATGGCCTCGAGGAAGAACAACGCACAGGTTTCCTGCGGGTCGGCCGGGCCGCTGGCCATTACCTGGCACAGCACGCCGTTTTCCGGGTAGGTGTCTGGCAGAATCAGCGGCGGCAGTTCGCGGGCCGCCCAGTACCAGTCCTCGGCGAAAGACTCCTGCAGGCAGGCCAGCGCCGGGCCGCTGACCTGTACATGGGTGTCGCGCCAGGGCGAGAGCCGCGGGTTTGCACCCAGGTATTCATCACCGACGTTGTGGCCGCCGACAAAGCCCAGCAGGCCATCCACCACGACAATCTTGCGATGGTTGCGAAAGTTGACCTGGAAGCGGTTGAACCAGCCGCGACGGGTGGCAAAGGCGTGTATCTGTACGCCGCCATCGCGCAGTACCTGGGCGTAGCTGGCGGGCAGGGCGTGGCTGCCGACGCTGTCGTACAGCACGAACACCTTCACCCCTTCGGCCGCCTTGCGCAGCAGCAACTGTTGCAGCTCACGGCCGAGCGCATCGTCGTGGATGATGAAGAACTGTACCAGCACGGTGTCCCGCGCCTCGCCGATGGCGGCGAAGATGGCATGGAAGGTGGCCTCGCCATTGACTAGCAGCTTGACCTCGTTGTTGGCCAGGCACGGCATGCGGCTTAGCTTGGGCATCGCCCGCAGCGCCGCATAGCTTTGCGACTCGCGGGCGGCGAGTGCTTCTTCGACCCAGGGGCGCCAGTTCAGGTTGGCCATGGCCACGTGCATTTCCTGATTGGCCTGGCGGCGGGCCTGGATATAGGCAGAAAACGAGCGGGCGCCGAATACCAGGTAGGGGATGAGCGTGAGGTAGGGCACGAAGAACAGCGACATTGCCCAGGCGATCGACCCCTGGGCGGTACGCACAGTGAACAGGGCATGCAGCGCGGCGATGCCACCGAGCAAGTGAATCAGGCCGAGCAAATAGCCGAAGAAATACGGGCTGTGGTAATCCATACGCATCCTGCTTACCAAAGGCACAGATGCCTAACAGACCATGTTCATGGGCAGGCGTGCAACCCGGACGCCAAAAACGCGTCTAAGCCTCTGTCCGGCCTCGAGCCGGTATTTCGAGGAGCCTGTACCCATGAAGATTCGCCTGCCATTGATCGCCCTGGCCTTGGGCCTGGGCAGCCCGCTGCTGGCCAATGCTCAGATGCTGCAACCTGGCCTGTGGGAATTGACCACCAGCAACATGCAGGTCGATGGAAAGCCCCTGCCGGACATGGAGTTCATGCTTGGCCAGCTGAAGAACCTACCCCCTGAACAGCGCGCCATGTTGGAAGGCACCCTGGCCAAGCAGGGCATTGCAGTTGCGGGCAAGGGCGTGCGCTCGTGCCTGACGCCTGAGCAGGTGCAGACCAACGATATTCCGCTGCAAGACCCGCAGTCCGGCTGCACCCAGAAGATCACCGAGCGCCAGGGCAACGTGTGGAAATTCCAGTTCAGTTGCCCCCGCGCCCAGGGCACCGGCCAGGCCACCTTCCTCAGCGACCGCGAGTTCGTCACCCAGGTCAACGGTACCTTCAACGCGTCCGGTGTTCAGCAGCAGGGCAGCATGAACACCCGGGCCGTCTGGCTGGGCAACGACTGCGGTAACGTACGCCCGCGTAGCTGACGGCTACCACTGCCATTGACTGGCCGCCACCGCGTCGTGGGCATGCAGGCTTTCTGCATGTTCCACGCGCAGGGCGAAGCCGGCGACCCACGGTAACTCCCGCAGCGCCTGGTGCACGCGTCGTGCGGCGTCCTCGCAGAACATCAGGTTCTGCCCATTGGCCAAGGCGAAGGCCTGTTCATCTGCACGTTTCACTGCCGTCTGTACGGCGGTGCCGAGGGCGGCTTCAACCTTATCGATCAGCGCTTCCACAGGCAGGGCATCCTGACGGTGCAGGCGCGTCTGGATGCGCGCCTGGCTGCGTTGGCTATGAGGCGTTGCCACCAAGCCATCGGTGCTGCCCAGCCATTGCAGCACGGCTTGTGCATCCACCTCGCGATTGGCGAAGCAGTTGAGGAATTGCTGCTGGATCAGCTGCCGCGCCAAGGCGGCTGAGCACGGGCAGGTGGAGGAATAGGGGATGTCTACGCCTAGTTCCACGTGGAACATTTCATTCTCGATGCGTGCATCTACCGTCACCGGATAGCTTTTCCAGCCTGACAAGGGGCTTACCAAGGCTGGTCTTTTCACCAGGTAATCGAACGTCAGCCGCACATAAGCGCGGCTGGACAGGCCTGCATGGCTGTCGAGAAAACCTGCCAGCAGCTGGCGTAGGGCAAGCGGCGTAAGGGGCGTGTGCTCCAAGGCTTCCAGTGCGAGGTACAGGCGCGACATATGGATGCCACGCGACTTGCCGTCATCCAGGCTGACGCCAACATCAGCCTTGGCGCCCAGGGTGCGTCCGCCCAACTGGATGGGTAGGGCGATGCCGCGCATGCCTACCCAATCCAACGGCAGGACCTTGCGGGCGGTTTGTGAGGCGATATCGGGAAGGGTCAGGCTGGTCATCGGGAGGGTTCCATGAAAAGGCAGCGTCAGCGGCAACCGCCGATCAAGCTGCAATGAAGGTTGAAGCGTTGGCCGCTGGAACTGGAGACCCGGTTCAGCGTGGTCCAGCCGACGCGGCGGCTGTAGCCCACCCAGGCCTCGCCATCGCTGGCCAGGCCGGTGAAGAAGGTCAGCTGGCCATAGCGGCTGTTGGTCTGTGCCCAGAGCCGACGGCTAGTCACGTCATAGCCGCGCAAGTAGAAGGTGCTGCCCTCGGTGCGAACGCTGTAGTAATTACCGCTGCGGTCCTTACAAGCCAGCAGCGTAGCGCTGCGGGTGCAGGTGGCCAGGTCGGTGCGCGGTATGGCTGCCAGCAGCGGTGCGGGCAATGCAAGCAGTACAAGCAGGGTGACGCGGGGCAGTTTCATGTCCATCTCCAGCAGCCGTTCGGCGAACGCGGCTTGGCGAAATTGTATTGTTATAATATAACATCATGCAATGCATCGTTTCGAATGCGCACTGTCTGATGAGGTTCACCATGTCCAAGCGTCTTCCCGTCACTGTGTTGTCCGGTTTTCTAGGGGCCGGCAAGAGCACCTTGCTCAACCATGTGTTGCGTAACCGCGAGAACCTGCGGGTTGCGGTGATCGTCAACGACATGAGCGAAATCAACATCGACGCCAGCGAAGTACAGCGCAACGTCAGCCTCAACCGCGCCGAAGAAAAACTGGTGGAGATGAGCAACGGCTGTATCTGCTGCACCCTGCGCGAGGACCTGCTGGACGAAGTTGCCCGGTTGGCGAGCGAAGGCCGCTTCGACTACCTGTTGATCGAGTCCACGGGTATTTCCGAGCCGCTGCCGGTGGCGGAAACCTTCACCTTCCGCGATGAGCAGGGGCGCAGCCTGTCCGACATGGCGCGCCTGGACACCATGGTCACGGTGGTCGATGGCCTTAACTTCCTGCGCGACTACCAGGCGGCCGACAGCCTGGCCAGCCGCGGTGAAACCCTGGGCGAGGGCGACGAGCGTTCGATCAGCGACCTGTTGATCGAACAGGTGGAGTTCGCCGATGTGCTGCTGCTGAGCAAGATCGACCTGATCAGCCAGCATGAGCGCGAAGAGTTGCTTGCCATTCTGCGCAGCCTCAATGCCCGTGCGCAGATCGTGCCGATGGTGATGGGCCAGGTGCCGCTCGCGCGCATCCTGAACACCGGGTTGTTCGACTTCGATCAAGCCGCCCAGGCGCCGGGCTGGCTGCAGGAACTGCGTGGCGAGCATGTGCCGGAAACCGAGGAGTATGGCATCGCCGCTACTACCTGGCAGTCGCGTCGGCCATTCCATCCACAGCGCTTTTTCGACTTTATCCACAAGCCTTGGGAAAACGGTCGGCTGCTGCGTTCCAAAGGCTTTTTCTGGCTGGCCAGCAAGTACCAGGAAGCGGGCAGTTGGTCGCAAGCAGGCGGCATGATGCGCCATGGCCTGGCCGGGCGTTGGTGGCGCTTCGTGCCGCGTGAACAGTGGCCGCAGGATGAAGACAACCTGGCGGCGATCCTCAAGCAGTGGGAGGTGGAGACCGGCGATTGCCGACAGGAACTGGTGTTTATTGGGCAGAACATCGACTTCGCCAAGTTATCCACAGAGCTGGAAGCTTGCCTGTTGACCGACATCGAGATGGCCCAGGGGCCGATGGCTTGGCTGCGCCTGCCGGACCCGTTCGGCCCCTGGCTCGATGAGGCGGCGGCATGAGATTGGCAACCAGGGCTGTGGATATCCGCCAGGCGTTCGGCGAATCGCCCCAGGTGATGACGGAAATCTTCCAGGATGGCGTCAACCTGGCGGTGTGGCGCCGACAGCTACCCGCGCAGGTCGAGGACTTCGCTGCGCTGCTGGTCAACCTCGGCCAATCTGTCGGCGATTCGCGGGTACTCGAAGTGAACGAGCGCGAGGCGCCGCAGCTGGCCGGTTTTCTCCCCGAGGCGGCCGACCTGCATGGCTACGAAGGCTTCGTTGCCGATGTGTCGTGGCTGATCGCAGCCTATACCTGCCTGCTCGGCGCGCGGCGCATCGGCTTGCGCCTGCGGGTGCTGGAGGGCGCCATGTGTCCGCGTTTCCACGTCGACCACGTGCCGCTGCGGCTGCTGACCACCTATGTAGGGGCAGGCAGTGAATGGCTCGAAGAAGGGGCAATCGATCGGGCGAACCTGCAACACGCGCCTGTGGATAACATCCAGCGCCTGAAGGCCGGAGAAGTGGCGCTGCTCAAGGGCGAGAAGTGGCTGGGCAACGAGGGCGCAGGCCTGGTGCACCGGTCGCCGACGACGCCTGCGGGGGAGCGACGCCTGTTGCTGAGCCTGGACTGGTTGGGCTAGCGGGCGTTTGCCGCGTGGTGTGGACACGATAGACTTGTCCACACCTTCCGCCTGACACCCGCCATGCTCAGCCATATTCCCACCCATGTCATCGCCGGCCCCCTGGGCGCGGGCAAGACCACTCTGATACGTCATTTGCTGGCCCAGCGCCCCGCTGATGAACGCTGGGCGGTGCTGGTCAACGAGTTCGGCCAGGTCGGCCTGGATGCTGCCCTGCTCAGCCGCGACGAAGCGGGAATCGCCATTGGCGAAGTGGCGGGTGGTTGCTTGTGCTGCGTCAATGGTGTGCCGTTTCAGGTCGGCCTGGGCCGGCTGCTGCGCAAGGCTCGCCCGCACCGGTTGTTCATCGAGCCATCGGGCCTGGGCCACCCGTTGCAGCTGCTCAGGCAATTGGCGCAGGCACCTTGGCGCGATGTGCTGTCGGTGCAGCCATTGCTGATGGTGCTGGACAGCCAGACACTGGCGCGTGCAGAGCCCTTGCCGGATACCCAGGCCCAGGCACTTGCCCAGGCTGGGCTGTTGATATTCAACAAGTCGGCCTCTGTGGATGACCAGCAGCGCCTGTTGATAACTGCGCGTCTTCCTGAAATCAGCGCAGTTTGGGCCGAACATGGCACGGTCGCGCTGAAGGACCTTGGCATTCTACCCACAGGGGCGGACGATTTTCCGGTAATCGATAGCCTCCCTGTGGATAGCTCGCTCGTTAGCCCGCAGGCCTTGTGGACAGACCCGCAACAGCCGATTTGTCAGTCTCAGCAAGGCGATGGCGGCTGGAGCATTGGCTGGCGCTGGCACCCCAGGCAGCGTTTCGACCAGGCCCTGGTGCAGGCTTTCCTGGAGCGATGGCCATGGCGACGGGCCAAAGGGGTTATCCACAGCGGTGAAGGATGGTGTTCGTTCAATGGTCTGGCTGGGGATAACGTGCAGTGGCGCCCCACTGAGTGGCGCAAGGATTCGCGAATCGAGCTGATCTTCGAGCAGCCGCAAGCCCAGCAGGAGCTGCAAACCGCGTTGGCCAGCTGCCGCCAGATGGATTGATCAGTGACGCCAGCGGTTGTGTTCTTGCCGCCACTGCTGCATCTCGACCACGTTGTCGGTACGCGGCGGGGTGTTGATCTCGAACGGGTAGGGAGCCAGCTCGATCTGCATGGTGTGGGCGCCGAACTGGGTCACGGTGCCGGGGTGGCGCTGCTCGCCGGTGACGGTGAACTCGAAGTTGTAGACCCGCGCAAGGCGTTTGCGACCGTTGGCATCGCGTACGAAGCCGATGCGCTTGAGCGCGACGTTTTCGTCCAGCAGCTCCAGGTCGAGCTTGGCGCAATGCTGCTTGACCCGCGCCAGGGCCTTCTCGCGCAGCCCGTGGTTGTGCCACAACCAGGCGCCCGCCGTTGCCAGCAGCATCAGGACGAACACGTTCTCCAAGGTCAACATTTGCGTAGGCTCCAGACAGGTGGCTAAAGCTTAACTGCGTCCCTGGCCTGTCGTACAGGTAGCATTCGGGTTCATACTGCGCGCCGCATGTTCATCAAGACACCTTCGGAAATTTCCTGCATGAAACGTACGCCTCACCTGCTCGCCATCCAATCCCATGTGGTATTCGGCCACGCCGGAAACAGCGCGGCGGTGTTCCCCATGCAGCGGGTGGGGGTGAACGTCTGGCCGCTCAACACAGTGCAGTTCTCCAACCACACTCAGTATGGCCAGTGGGCGGGTGAAGTGCTCGCGCCGGCGCAAATTCCTGCGTTGGTGGAAGGCATTTCCAATATCGGCGAGCTGGGCCACTGCGATGCAGTGCTCTCGGGCTACCTGGGCAGCGCGGAGCAGGGGCGGGCGATCCTGGCGGGGGTGGCGCGGATCAAGGCGGTCAACCCACGGGCGTTGTACTTGTGCGACCCGGTGATGGGGCATGCAGAGAAAGGCTGCATCGTGCCGCAGGAGGTGAGTGACTTCCTGCTCGAACAGGCCGCGTCGGTGGCCGACATCCTCTGCCCCAACCAGCTGGAACTGGACAGTTTCTGTGGCCGTCGTGCCGAGTCCCTCGACGATTGCGTAGCAATGGCACGCAGCCTGCTCGAGCGTGGCCCGCAGGTGGTCCTGGTGAAGCACCTGGCGTACCCGGGGCGCGCCGAGGACGCTTTCGAAATGCTGCTGGTGACCCGCGAGCACTGCTGGCACCTGCGCCGGCCGCTGCTGGCCTTCCCGCGGCAGCCGGTGGGGGTGGGCGACCTGACCTCCGGGCTGTTCCTGGCGCGGGTGCTGTTGGGCGATTCCTGGGTGCAGGCGTTCGAGTTCACCGCCGCAGCGGTGCACGAGGTGCTGCTGGAAACCCAGGCCTGCGCCAGCTACGAGTTGCAGCTGGTGCGGGCCCAAGACCGCATCGCGCACCCGCGGGTGCGTTTCGAGGCGCAGCGCCTGGCGATTTAGATGTCGGTTTTCAGGTCCTGGTAGCGCTTTTCCAGTTCCTGGCGGATCTGCCGACGCTGCTGGCCTTGGAGGAAGCGGCGCTTCTCCTCGCTGTTCTGGGGCTGGCGTGGCGGTACCGGCACCGGGCGACGGTTGTCGTCGACCGCGACCATGGTGAAGAAGCAGCTGTTGGAGTGGCGCACCGAGCGCTCGCGGATATTCTCGGTGACCACCTTGATGCCCACCTCCATGGAGGTGTTGCCGGTGTAGTTGACCGAAGCGAGGAAGGTCACCAGCTCGCCGACGTGCACCGGCTCGCGGAAGATCACCTGGTCCACCGACAAGGTCACCACATAGCTGCCCGCATAGCGGCTGGCGCACGCATAGGCGACCTCGTCGAGGTACTTGAGCAGGGTGCCGCCGTGTACGTTGCCAGAGAAGTTGGCCATGTCCGGGGTCATCAGGACGGTCATGCTCAGCTGGGCGTTTCCAGGTTCCATAGTGTGCTCACGGTGAGGTTGCGCTGAAACGGGGTGGGTATCTGCTGACACTTCTATTCCCCTCGGGTGGTTTCCTGGTACGGGACGTCGCCGGACAGTCCGTCGTCACGCCGATCATGCCATTCGCGAAAGCGAAAGGGCCGATCTGTTTCTACATATTGCACCGGCCGCTGATGGCCAAGCGCAATGTTACCCTGAGCGGGCCCTTGTACTTGGGGCTTTTCTGACATTAAAAACAGTATGTACTTGCTACTCGATCGGGGTTTCCTGGCAGAGGAGCGGTCTGCCCCCGTGCATCGAAAAGGAGCCCGACGCCATGCATGCCATCAGTTTCATTCAAGACCTGGCAGTGATCATGCTGGTCGCCGGTGTGGTCACCATCCTTTTCCACCGCTTGCGCCAGCCCGTGGTGCTGGGCTACATCGTCGCCGGCTTCATCATCGGCCCGCATACGCCGCCGTTCGGCCTGATCCATGACGAAGACACCATCAAGACCCTCGCCGAACTTGGGGTGATCTTCCTGATGTTCTGCCTGGGGCTGGAGTTCAGCCTGCGCAAGCTGTTCAAGGTGGGCGCCACCGCGTTCATCGCGGCGTTCCTCGAGATCGTGTTGATGATCTGGATCGGCTTCGAAATTGGCCGCTGGTTCGAGTGGAGCACCATGGACTCGCTGTTCCTTGGCGCGATCCTGGCGATTTCCTCGACCACCATCATCGTCAAGGCGCTCAATGACCTGAAGATGAAGAACGAGCGCTTCGCCCAGCTGATTTTCGGCGTGCTGATCGTTGAGGACATCCTGGGTATCGGCATCATCGCCTTGCTGTCGGGCATTGCCGTGAGTGGTGCGGTGAGCTCCGGGGAAGTGTTCTCCACGGTCGGCAAGCTGTCGCTGTTCATGATCGTCGCGCTGGTGGTCGGCATCCTGCTGGTGCCGCGCCTGCTGGCCTACGTGGCCAAGTTCGAGAGCAACGAGATGTTGCTGATCACCGTGCTGGGCCTGTGTTTCGGCTTCTGCCTGCTGGTGGTCAAGCTGGAGTACAGCATGGTGCTGGGCGCCTTCCTGATTGGCGCGATCATGGCCGAGTCGCGCCAACTGCTGAAGATCGAGCGCCTGATCGAGCCGGTACGCGACATGTTCAGCGCCATCTTCTTCGTCGCCATCGGCTTGATGATCGACCCGCAGGTGTTGATCGACTATGCCTGGCCCATCGTGGTCATTACCATCGCGGTGGTGCTGGGCAAGATGCTTTCCTGCGGCATGGGCGCGTTTATCGCCGGTAACGACGGACGCACCTCGCTACGCGTTGGGATGGGCCTTTCGCAGATTGGCGAATTTTCCTTCATCATCGCCGCGCTGGGCATGACCCTGCAGGTCACCAGCGATTTCCTCTACCCGGTTGCCGTGGCGGTGTCGGCAATTACCACGCTGCTGACGCCTTACCTGATTCGCGCTGCCGACCCGCTGTCGATCAAGCTGGGCAAGGTGATGCCACAACGCTTGTCACGGGTGCTGTCGTTGTATGGCGAGTGGTTGCGCAACATCCAGCCCCAGGGTGAGAGCGCTATGCTGGCGGCGATGATCCGGCGCATCTTGCTGCAGGTGGGGGTGAACCTGGCACTGGTGATCGCCATCTTCTTCAGCGGTGGTTACTTCGCCGTGCGCATTGGCAGTTGGCTGAGCGAGTGGGTCGGCGATGTCGGCCAGCAGAAGGCGGTGATCTGGGGCGCGGCGTTGCTGTTGTCGCTGCCGTTCCTGATCGCGGCGTACCGCAAGCTCAAGGCGCTGTCGATGCTGTTGGCGGAGATGGGGGTGAAACCGGAAATGGCCGGGCGTCATACCCAGCGCGTGCGTCGCGTAGTCGCCGAGGTGATCCCGCTGCTGTCGCTGTTGGTGATCTTCCTGCTGCTGTCGGCCTTGTCGGCGAGCATCCTGCCGACCAACGAACTGTTGCTGATCATCGCGGTGGTGGCAGCGGTGGTGGTGGCGGTGTTGTGGCGCTGGTTCGTGCGGGTGCATACGCGCATGCAGGTGGCGTTGCTGGAAACCCTCGAGAATAGCCGCGATCACTCGCATTGAAGTGTTGCGCCGGGGCTGCACAGCAGGGCAGCCCCGTGTAGTTTCAGCTTTCCAGCCAGACGTCCCGCGCCCAGTGCCAGACCGACTCCCAGCTGTCTTCGCCTACCATCTCCTCGTCGCCATCCCACAGCACCACGGTGCCGTCTTCTTCGACGCAGTAGTAGCTGTTGCCATCCTCGCACAGCGGAATCAGGTCGCGCGGCACGCCAGCATCCCAGGCGTTGGCGGCGACGTCCGGCAGGTAGGTGTGCGACTGCGGGTCGGTCACGGTGACCGGCTCCAGTGAGCCGTAAACCACGTCGCTGACGGTCAGCAGGAACTCCTTGAAGACGAAGGGAATGTTGATGAACAGCTGCTCCTCGATCTCGACCAACTGGTCTTCGTCGGGAAGCTCCAGGGGCACCGGTACTGGCTCGTTGGCTTCACGGAGTTGTTCGATCACTTCTTCCACGGTTCACATCCTCTGACCTTGTTGACGACGCTGCGGTTTATACCCTAGTAGCCCACTCTGGCAAAAGCAAAAACCCCGGGACAGAGCCCGGGGTTTTTTGTGCAGCGCGTCAGAATCAGCCGTTCTGGCGGATACCGGCGAGCATCCAAGGCTGGTTCTCACCTTGGGCGCGTTCCATGTGCCAGCTTTCGTTGAAAGCTTCGCCTTGGTCGAAACGCGAGGACTTCGACACGCCACGGAAGGTCAGGGTGGCGATGGTCTTGTCTGCGCGGTCTTCCACGCCGTCGAGCTGTACATCGAGGTTGTCGATGTAGGTGGACTGGAAGCCATCGGCTTCACCCTGCTCGGCACGCTCGCGCTTGAGGAACTCGAGCATTTGCGGGGTGACGAACTCGGCGATCTTGTCCATCTCGTTGGCATCCCAGTGCTGCTGCAGCGACTGGAAGTGGTTGCGGGCGGCAGCTACGAAGTTCTGCTCGTTGAACCAGGCCGGGGCGTTGATGACCGGCGAAGCGGCTGCCACAGGTGCGGCCGAACCACCGAAGATCGATGCGCCAGGCTGCTGAGGTTGGGCTTCACGCTGGTACGGCGCGTGACCGGCACCGGCCATTTGCGGCTGCTGTTGCTGCTGCTGGCGACGGCGCGCGGCGATGAAGCGGAACACCAGGAAGGCGACCAGGCCCATCAGCAGGAAGTCGAGGATCTGCATACCCTCGAAGCCATCGCCCATGAACATGGAGGCCAGCAGGCCACCGGCGGCGATACCGGCCAGTGGGCCCAGCCAGCGCGAGGCGCCGCTGGCGGCGGCCGGTGCACGGCCTGGGGCAGTGGCGGCGGCAGCTGGAGTGGTAGGTGCGGCCTGGCGAGTCTGGTGCATAGGCGCTGCGCCCGAGCTCTTGCCACCACCGAAGCGCTTGGCTGCGTTGACGTCGAGGCTCAGCGTCAGGCCAACGCAAAGCGCCAGTGCGATGCTAAGAAAACGTTGCATAAGTTGGGATTTCCCGTTTTGTGGATTGCACGCGCGCCATGGTGCACAGGTTCCAGGGCACATGACCAGCGACCAAATGTTTCCAGCTTTTGCCTGACTTGTGCCTGTGGAGTAGGCGCATTCCGAATATGCTGTCTGAAAGGGCACCGCAGAGCAGTGCCTCAGATCGCTTCCAGCTTGGCATACCCCAGCATCAGCCACTTGCTGCCTTCAGCGAAGTTCACCTGCACCCGGGCCTGTGCGCCGGAGCCCTCGAAGTTGAGGATGATGCCCTCGCCAAATACAGAATGTTGCACCCGCTGGCCGAGGTTGAAGGCTGTCTGCGGGATATTCGCGTTGGCGAACAGGTTGCTGGTGCTGGCTTTCGCGCCGCCGAAGGGACGGCTGACGCTGTTCGACAAGCGCACTTCCTGCACCAGGCCCGGCGGAATCTCGCGTACGAAGCGCGACACCTTGTTGTAGGTTTCGCTGCCATACAAACGACGGGTCTCGGCATAGGTCATGATCAGCTGGCGCATGGCCCGGGTAATGCCCACATAGGCCAGGCGGCGCTCCTCTTCCAGGCGGCCCGGCTCTTCCAGGCTCATCTTGTGCGGGAACAGGCCTTCCTCCATGCCCACCAGGAACACGTAGGGGAATTCCAGGCCCTTGGCGCTGTGCAGGGTCATCAACTGGATGCTGTCTTCGTGCTCATCGGCCTGGGCGTCGCCGGCTTCCAGCGAGGCGTGGCCAAGGAAGGCCGACAGCGGCGAGAGGTCGGCGTCGTCTTCGCTGGTTTCGAAGTTGCGCGCCGCGCTCACCAGTTCCTCAAGGTTTTCCACCCGGGCCTGGCCTTTTTCGCCTTTCTCTTCCTGGTGGTAGACGATCAGCCCCGACTGCTCGATAACCGCCTGGGTCATCAGGTGCAGCGGCATGTCCTGGGTCTTGCTGGCGAGCTGCTCCATCAGTTCGATGAACGCGCCCAGGGCACTGGCTGCGCGGCCCTTCAGGGCCTTGGCGGCGAGCAGTTGGCACATGGCTTCCCACATCGACAGCTGGCTATGGCGGGCGTGGTCGCGGATCGCCTCGACGGTCTTTTCGCCAATGCCGCGCGGCGGCACGTTGATCACCCGCTCCAGTGCCGCGTCGTTGCCGCGCCCTTCGAGCAGGCGCAGGTAGGCCATGGCGTTCTTGATTTCGGCGCGTTCGAAGAAGCGCTGGCCGCCATAGATGCGGTAGGGAATGCGTTCGCGCAGCAGGGCTTCTTCGAGCACGCGGGACTGGGCGTTGGAGCGGTAGAGGATGGCGATGTCGTTGCGCGCGTTGCCATCCTTGATGACGCGCTCGATGGTTTCCACCACATAGCGCGCTTCGTCGTGTTCGTTGTAGGCGGCGTACAGGGTCAGCGGCTCGCCTTCACCCATGTCGGTCCACAGCTCTTTGCCCAGGCGCCCGCTGTTGTTGGCGATCAGCGCGTTGGCCGCCTTGAGGATGCCGCCGGTGGAGCGGTAGTTCTGCTCCAGGCGAATCAGTTCGGCGTCGGGGAAGTCGGCGGTGTACTGGTGGATGTTCTCGATCTTCGCACCGCGCCAGCCATAGATGGACTGGTCGTCGTCGCCCACCGCCATGAGGCTGCCACCGCCGCTGGCCAACAGGCGCAGCCAGGCGTACTGCACGGCGTTGGTGTCCTGGAATTCGTCCACCAGCAGGTGGCGGAAGCGCCGCTGGTAGTGCTCGAGCAGGCCGGGGTGGTCGCGCCACAGGTCGAGCGCGCGCAGCAGCAGTTCGGAGAAGTCGATGACCCCGGCCCGCTCGCAGGCTTGCTCGTAGGCTTCGTAGATGCTGCGCATGGTCGCCAGGTAAAGGTCGCCACCGGCCTGGATATGCTGCGGGCGCAGGCCCTCGTCCTTCTGGCCGTTGATGAACCACTGCGCCTGGCGGGCCGGCCAGCGCTGTTCGTCCAGGCCCAACTCGCGGATCACGCGTTTGACCAGGCGTTGCTGGTCGTCGCCGTCGAGGATCTGGAAGTTCTGCACCAGCCGCGCTTCCTGCCAGTGCGCCCGCAACAGGCGGTGCGCCAGGCCGTGGAAGGTGCCGACCCACATGCCGGCCGGGTTGATGCCCAGCAGTTGCTCGATGCGCTGGCGCATTTCCGCAGCGGCCTTGTTGGTGAAGGTCACCGACAGGATCGAGTGGGGCGAGGCCTGCTCGACCTGGATCAACCAGGCGATACGGTGCACCAGCACGCGGGTTTTACCGGAGCCGGCGCCGGCAAGCACCAGTTGACGCCCCAGCGGGGCCGCTACGGCCTGGCGTTGGGCATCGTTGAGGGAGTTGAGCAGGAGGGAGAGGTCATCAGTGTGCATCCGGCCATTCTAGGGCCGCGCGGGGGGCAGGGGCAAACCGCGAGGGGAGAAATCTGCACACGTTCATCGGCATGGGTTATGCAGTGTCGGCGGGTAGGCCGCAGGCCGTTGGAGAATTCCTGACGCAGAGCAGTTTGGCCTGAGCCCGCGCTTGTGTATGCTCGCTGCACGTTTGCGGCTAACCATTATAAGAACACTGCCATATGACCCAGAATTGCGCGGCGATCGGTGCATCGCCCGAGACGACAAGGGACGTTCGCAGGCAGTTCGCAACCCAGCTCACCATCGAGCGAACTCGCCTGCTGTACCAGGGCTCGTTGTTGCCCACCCTGTTCATGTTGATAAACGGCCTGCTGTGTGCGTGGCTGCTGTGGAACCCCGCGCGCTACCTGCTGGTAGGCGTGTGGATGGCCTGGCTGTTGGCGCTGGTCGCCTTGCGTGTGATCCAGGTAGCGGCATTCGAGGCGGCGACGCCCGAGCGTCAGGCGCAACCTACGTGGTGGCGCATGTTCCTGTTCGGCTCGGCCTTCAGCGGCCTGACACTGGCCAGCGCCGCGATCGCCCTGGTGCCGGTGGACAGTTTCGTGCAACAGGCCTGGGTGTTCGGCCTGCTGGGCGCGGCGGCGCTGTCGGCGAGTGTCGCCTACGCGGCGAGCTTTACCGCCTTTCTCAGTTTCGCCCTGCCTTGCCTGGTGCCGCCGGTCGTCTTCCTGTTCCTGTACCAGGACGGCTTGCAGCGTGGCTGGGGCTGGCTGGGCCTGATTCTGCTGGGCGCGTTGACGGTGGTGGCCTGGCAGGTCAACCGGCTGGTCGAGCGGGGCCTGTTGCGGCGTTTCCAGAACCAGGCGCTGATCGAACACCTGCAGGGCGTTCGGCAGGTGCTCAGCACCGAAGTGGAGCAGCGTCGCCGGGCCGAGGAGCAGTTGCGCCAGGCCCAGGCCGTTCTCGAACAGCGGGTGGCCCAGCGTGGCCAGGAACTGGCCCAGGCCAACCAAGCCCTGAGCCAGAGCGAACAGCGCCTGGCCCTGGCGCTGGAGGCCAGTGAGCTGGGGCTGTGGGACTGGGACCTGGAAAGCGACGAGGTGCACCACACGCAGTTGCATGCCCTGTTCGGCCTGGATGTCAGCCAGGTGCGCTCGGTGCGCACCGACCTCAAGCCCCGCCTGCACCCGGAAGACCTGCCCGCGTTGCGTCGCACCCTGGTCGAACACCTCAAGGGGCGCAGCGAGGACTACCGCGTGGAGTACCGCGTGCGCCATGCCCAGGGCCACTGGTGCTGGATCGAGGACCGCGGCCGGGCGGTGGAGCGCGGCCCTGGCGGCAGGGTACTGCGCATGCTCGGCACCCGTCGCGATATCACCTCGGCCAAGGAGCAGGAGGAGCAGCAGCGCCTGGCGGGCACGGTGTTCGAGGCGGCGAGCGAGGGTATCGCCATTCTCGACGCAGACTTCCAGCTGCTGGTGGCCAACCAGGCGTTCTGCGACATGACCGGACACCATCGTGACGAGCTGATTCTGCGCAACCTCCTGGAACTGCCCTGTAGCCACGATGCGCGACGCCACAGCCAGGCCATCGAGCAGGCCCTGGAGCTGCACGGGCGCTGGCAGGGCGAGCTGGTCGAGGCGCGCAAGAATGGCGAGCTGTACCCGCAGAACCTGCTGCTCAACGTTGTGCGCGATGAACACGGGCGCATCAGCAATATCGTCGCGTTCTTCAGTGACCTGTCGGCACGGCGCGAGTCCGAGGAGCGCCTGCGCTACCTGGCCCATTACGACGACCTGACGGGCCTGGCCAACCGTGCCTTGTTCCGCCTGCGTTTGCACGAGGCGAGGCAACGGGTGCGGGCCAGCGGGCGTAGCCTGGTGCTGCTGCACGTCGACCTGGACCGCTTCAAGCTGTTGAACGAAAGCCTCGGCCACGAGCTGGCCGACCAGCTGTTGAAGAAGATGGCCCAACGCATTGCCAGCGCCGTGCCCGAGGCCGATACCGTGGCGCGACTCTCAGGCGACGAGTTCGCCATTCTGTTCGACGGCTACAGCAACTTGTCGAGCCTGGTGCGGGTCACCACGCGGCTGCTCGACAAGCTGCGGGTGCCGCAACGCCTGGGCGGCCATGAGGTGGTGGTGAGTGCGTCGGTTGGGATCAGCGTGCTGTCGGATGCGACCTTCGACCTCAATGCCCTGCTCAGCCAGGCCGACATGGCCAAGCAGCACGCCAAGCACCTGGGCGGCGACAGTTTCCAGTTCTACACCGAGAGCCTACGCGCCAGCACCCTGGAGCGCCTGACCCTGGAAAACCAGCTGCGCAAGGCCATCGACGAAGGCCAGTTGCTGGTCTACTACCAACCCAAGCTGTGCCTGAGCAGCGGGCGTCTGCATGCCGCAGAAGCCTTGGTGCGTTGGCAGCACCCAGAGCTTGGCATGGTGCCGCCGGGCGATTTCATTGGCCTGGCCGAGGAAACCGGGTTGATCGCGCCGATGGGGGAATTCGTGCTGCGTCAGGCGTGCTGGCAGGCCTGCGAATGGCGGCGCCAGGGCCTGGAAGTGCGGGTTTCGGTGAACCTGTCGGTCTATCAGTTGCGCCAGGGCAAGGTGGTCAGCCTGGTGCGCCAGGTATTGCAGGAAAGTGGCCTGGAGCCGCACTTGCTGGAGCTTGAGCTGACCGAGAGCCAGTTGCTGGACAACGTCGAGCACATCATCGCCACCTTCGAGCAGTTGCACGAACTGGGGGTGAAGCTGGCGATCGACGACTTCGGCACCGGGTATTCATCACTGAGCTACCTCAAGCGCTTCCCGGTGGACTACGTGAAGATCGACCAGGCGTTCATTCGCGGGCTGCGCGAGGGCAGCCAGGATGCGGCGATCACCCGGGCAATCATCGCCATGGCCAAGAGCCTGGAGCTGCGAGTGGTGGCGGAGGGGGTGGAAACCCAGGAGCAGTTGGCATTCCTGCGCGAACAGGGCTGTGACGAAGCGCAGGGCTACTTGATCAGCCGCCCGGTAGATGCGGGGACGTTCAGAGCCTTGCTCGAACGCCCCGCAGCAAAATGAATGTCAAGCCTCGCTAGATTCCACCGCAATGCTGGTGATCATCGCGGTTTCACCGCGCACGTTAATCTCAGGAACGGGGTAGTCCACGGTCATTTCGAACACGACTTGCTTTTCCGTAACGACTTGGAGAAAGCCGCCTTCCAGTAATCGCGTCTTGAGGTCAAGGTTGAGGTTGGATGACCTGTCCTGGATCTCGGACAGCTCCAGCAGCGGTTCGATACCAGGGTGCCCGACGGTGACGGTGCCTTCTACATACAGCTGGTTGCCTTCTTGGCGTGCGCTCCAGTTTTTCGAGTCGATTATCACGATGAGTACCTTTATCGATAGGGCAACGCGGTATGCATTGCCTCGACACAAGGCTGCCCGCTGCTGACGTACACCAGCAGAGCGAAGGGCTTCAGCTATGCCAGTGCCTGCCTTGGTGAGCCAACAGGCTGTTGGCCTGCTCCGGCCCATTGCTACCAGCCGGGTACTGGCGCGGTGCCTGGAAGTGTTCTTCCCAACCCTTGAGAATCGGGTCGATCCAAGCCCAAGCGGCCTCCACTTCGTCGCGGCGCATGAACAGCGTCGAGTCGCCGTCAAGTACGTCCAGCAGCAGACGCTCGTAGGCTTCCCAGCGACGCGTATGGCCGAACGCCTGGGCCAGGTTCAGGTCCAGCTCCACCGGTGCCAGGCGCATGCCCTTGCCGGGGCTCTTGGTCATCATGCGCAGGCTGATGTGTTCGTCGGGTTGCAGCTGGATAAGCAACTGGTTGACCTGCCCACCGCTGAACAGCTCGTGGGGCACCGGCTTGAACTGGATGACGATCTGCGAGGTGCGCCGGGCCATGCGCTTGCCGGTGCGCAGGTAGAACGGCACGCCGGCCCAGCGCCAGTTCTCGACATGCGCCTGTACGGCGACGAAGGTCTCGGTATCGCTGTCGTTGTCGACGTCTTTCTCGAAGTAGTAGGCCGGCACTTCCTGGCCGCCGATCTTGCCGGCGCTGTATTGGCCGCGCACGGTCATGTCCTGGACGTCCTGCCCGGCAATAGGTTTGAGCGCGCGCAGGATCTTCACTTTTTCATCCCGCACCGCTTCGGCTTCGAACTGCGCCGGTGGCTCCATGGCCACCAGGCACAGCAGCTGTAGCAGGTGGTTTTGCAGCATGTCGCGGGTGGCGCCAGCACGGTCGTAGTAGCCGCCGCGGTTCTCCACGCCCAGGGTTTCGCAGACGCTGATCTGCACGTGGTCCACCTGGCTGTTGCGCCACACCGGCTCCAGCAGGGCATTGGCAAAGCGCAGGGCCATGAGGTTCTGCACGGTCTCCTTGCCCAGGTAGTGGTCGATGCGAAACACCTGGTTTTCCTCGAACACCGCGCCGATGGCTTCGTTGATGGCGGTGGCCGAAGCCTGCGAATGGCCAATGGGCTTTTCCAGCACGATGCGCGCCTCGCTGTCGGCCAAACCCGCCAGGCGCAGGTGGTTGGCGATGGGCACGAACAGGTTGGGTGCGGTGGCCAGGTAGAAGATGCGCGTCAGGCCGCCGGGCTCACCGAGGTAGCGGGCCAGGCGGTTGAAGTCGGCGCCTTGCGAGGCGTCCATGGGGAAGTAGTCCAGGCGTGCACCGAAGCGCTGCCAGGTCTCCTCGTCGAAGTCATTGCGCGCAACTTGTGCGCGACAATGGCGCTCGGCGAGCTTGAGGTAGTCGTTGCGCGGCAGTGGGCGGCGGGCCAGGGCGATGATGCGCACGGCGTTGTGCAGGCGGCCCTCGCGGTACAGGTGATAGAGCGCCGGCAGCAGCTTGTGCAAGGCCAGGTCGCCGGTGCCGCCGAAGACCAGAATGTCGCAAGGGATCGTCAAGCCACCACTCTCCACGTTCGTTTAGCTGGGCGGTTTGCCGGTCATGTAGTATAACTACAAGATAGCTACATCCCCGGCCAGCCGATCATAACCGAGTCCAGCCTGTGAATCTGTTGCAACATATCGCCCAATCGCGCCACCTGCTGCGCAAGTCCGAACTGAAAGTGGCCGACCACGTGCTGCTCGACCCGGCTGCCGTCATGCACAGCTCGATGGCCGATCTGGCCCACAGTGTCGGCATCAGCGAACCGACCATCGTGCGTTTCTGCCGCGCCATCGGTTGCTCGGGCTTCCAGGACCTCAAGCTCAAGCTGGCGCAGAGCCTGGCCGCTGGCGCCAGCTTCGGCCAGTTCGCCATCCATGAAGACGACTCGGTCGCCGACTACAGCCTGAAGATCTTCGACACCACCCTGCACACGCTGATGGAAGTGCGCGAGCACCTCGACCCGCATGCGTTGCAGCAGGCGGTGAGCGCCATGGCCCAAGCCCAGCGCGTGGAGTTCTATGGTTTTGGTGCCTCCGGCGCGGTGGCTGCCGATGCCCAACACAAGTTCTTCCGCCTGCTGCTCAGTGCGGCGGCCTATTCCGACCCGCATATGCAGGCGATGTCGGCGGTGACCCTCAAGCCCGGTGACGTGGCGGTGTGTATTTCCCAGTCCGGTCGTTCCAAGGACCTGCTGATCACCGCCAACCTGGTGCGTGAAAGCGGCGCCAGCCTGATTACCCTGTGCCCGAGCCAAACCCCGCTGGCCGAACTGTCCACGGTCAACCTGGCAATCGACGTGCATGAAGACACCGAGATCTACACCCCGCTGACCTCACGCATCGCCCACCTGGTGGTGATCGACGTGCTGGCGATGGGGGTGGCCATGGCCCGTGGGCCGAGCCTGGTCAACCACCTCAAGAGCGTGAAGCGCAGCTTGCGTAGCCTGCGGTTGTCGCCCAAGTCGATTAAAGCTACCGACGATTGATTCAGTCTGTCCGGGCCTCTTCGCGGGTAAACCCGCGAAGAGGCCCGCATTGCCAATGAAAATTCACAGCCCTGTCACCCATCTGTAAACCCCCAGGCCCACCCTGAAGCTCCGATATCCGATCTGGGGGACAGGCAATGGCTCGTGACTACGACGGTTCGTACCAACCCAACGCCAAGGCTCGCAAGCAGGCCGAAAAGGACCAGCGCCGCATGGAGTATCGCCGCGCCATCGAAAGCTACTGCGACCAACGCCAACTGCTGCGCGACATCGCCGACTACCCCGACATGGGTGACATCACGGTATGGCAGGTAGCGTCGGCAACTTCCCCGAAAAACGCTCCGCAAGCCCGCTGATCTTCGACCTTTCGTTACGAATGAACGCCAGGAACGCCAAGGCCACCGGCGACTGCCGCTTGGCCTTGGACTGCACCACGCACCAGCTGCGGTACAGCGGCAACTCCTCCACCGGCAGCTCCTTCAGCACCCCCGCGGCCAGCTCCATGTTCAGCGCATGGCGGGTCAGCAGGGCGATGCCCAGGCCCGCCACCACACACTCGCGCTGAGCATCGTTGGACGACACCTCCAGGGTCTGGGTGAAGTGCACGCGCTTTTCCTTGAAGTATTCCTCGCAGGCCTTGCGCGTGCCCGAGCCCTGTTCGCGAACCAGCAGGGTGTGCGGCTCCAGGTCTTGAAGACGCAGGCGTTCGAGCTTGCACAGCGGGTGGTTGGCGGGTGCCACGGCGACGATGGGGTTGTTCAGGAAGGGCAGGAACTCCAGGCCCATGTCCTGCGGCACCATCGACATGATGGTCAGGTCGTCGCGGTTGTCCGAAAGCCTGCGAATCGCCTGGGCGCGGTTGACCACCGTGAGCGTCAGGTTCACCTCCGGGTGGCGTTGCTTGAAGGTGGCGAACAGGTGCGGCACGAAGTATTTCGCGCTGGATTCGATTGCCAGTTTCAGTTGGCCCTGCAGTGACCCCTGCATGTCCGACAGCTGCATGTCGAGGTTCTCCAGGCGCCCGAAGATGTCCCGGCTGGCGCGCTGCAACGCTTCGGCCGCTTCGGTGAGGTAAAGCTTCTTACCGACGTACTCGAACAGTGGCTGGCCGACCAGCTCCTCAAGCTGACGGATCTGTAGACTAACGGCGGGTTGCGTCAGCGACATCTCCTGCGCGGCGCGGCTGTAAGAGCGCAAATCGCACACCTCATTGAAGACCTGCAATTGACGCAATGTCATACGCATCAATGACTTACGCATTTTATCTCCCGCCTCGGCAAAACCTTGTAACCGAACTATAAGCTTTTGCTAATGCTGCCTCTAACAAATATTGATTTTTGTTTATCGACCTACAGCGCTAGTTTGATTATGCGACTGGCCAGCAGCATCTGGTCACGCGCCGACCGGTAGAACCGGATCGTCTGTTCCTACGGCTTTGGGAAGACTCCAGTGATAAAAAAAATCCTGATCGCCAACCGGGGTGAAATCGCAGTTCGGATCGTGCGTGCCTGCGCCGAGATGGGCATTCGCTCGGTGGCGATCTTTTCCGACGCCGACCGCCAGGCCTTGCATGTCAAACGTGCCGACGAGGCCTACTGCATTGGTGCCGAGCCCCTGGCCGGGTACCTGAACCCACGCAAGCTGGTCAACCTCGCGGTGGAAACCGGCTGCGACGCCCTACATCCGGGCTACGGCTTCTTGTCGGAAAACGCCGAACTTGCCGAGATCTGCGCCGAGCGTGGCATCAAGTTCATCGGCCCTTCCGCCGAGGTCATTCGCCGAATGGGCGACAAGACCGAAGCGCGCCGCACCATGATCGCAGCGGGTGTTCCGGTCACGCCCGGTACTGAAGGCAACGTGGCGGACATTCACGAAGCCCTGAGCGAAGGCGACCGCATCGGCTACCCGGTGATGCTCAAGGCCACTTCCGGTGGTGGCGGGCGTGGTATTCGTCGCTGCAACAGCCGCGAGGAACTGGAACAGAACTTCCCCCGCGTCATCTCCGAGGCCACCAAGGCCTTCGGCTCGGCGGAAGTGTTCCTCGAGAAATGCATCGTCAACCCCAAGCACATCGAGGCGCAGATTCTCGGTGACAGCTTCGGCAACGTGGTGCACCTGTTCGAGCGCGACTGCTCGATCCAGCGTCGTAACCAGAAGCTCATCGAAATCGCTCCCAGCCCCCAGCTGACCCCCGAACAGCGCGCCTACATCGGCGACCTGGCGGTGCGCGCGGCCAAGTCGGTGAACTACGAGAACGCCGGTACCGTGGAGTTCCTGCTCGCCGATGGCGAGGTGTACTTCATGGAAATGAACACCCGGGTGCAGGTGGAGCACACCATCACCGAGGAAATCACCGGCATCGACATCGTCCGCGAGCAAATTCGCATCGCCTCGGGCTTGCCACTGTCGATCAAGCAGGAAGACATCCTGCATCGCGGCTACGCGTTGCAGTTCCGTATCAACGCCGAAGACCCGAAGAACAACTTCCTGCCCAGCTTCGGCAAGATCACCCGTTACTACGCCCCCGGCGGCCCGGGCGTGCGCACCGACACGGCAATCTACACCGGCTACACCATTCCACCGTTCTACGATTCCATGTGCCTGAAACTGGTGGTCTGGGCGCTGACCTGGGAAGAAGCCATGGACCGCGGCCTGCGGGCCCTGGACGACATGCGTGTGCAGGGCGTGAAGACCACCGCCGCGTACTACCAGGAAATCCTGCGTAACCCGGAATTCCGTAGCGGGCAGTTCAACACCAGCTTCGTCGAAAGCCACCCGGAACTGACCAACTACTCGATCAAGCGCAAGCCCGAAGAGCTGGCCCTGGCCATCGCCGCCGCCATCGCCGCCCACGCAGGCATCTGAGGAAAACAAGAATGTCCAAGAAAATCCACGTTACCGACACGATCCTGCGCGACGCCCACCAGTCCCTGCTGGCCACCCGCATGCGCACCGAAGACATGCTGCCGATCTGCGACAAGCTCGACAAAGTCGGCTACTGGTCGCTGGAAGTCTGGGGTGGCGCTACCTTCGACGCCTGCGTGCGCTTTCTCAAGGAAGACCCGTGGGAGCGCCTGCGCAAGCTGCGCGCAGCCTTGCCCAACACTCGCCTGCAAATGCTCCTGCGCGGCCAGAACCTGCTGGGCTACCGCCATTACAGCGACGACGTGGTCAAGGCGTTCGTGGCCAAGGCGGCGGTCAACGGCATCGATGTGTTCCGCATCTTCGACGCCATGAACGACGTGCGTAACCTGCGCGTGGCCATCGAAGCGGTGAAAGCTGCTGGCAAGCACGCCCAGGGCACCATCGCCTACACCACCAGCCCCGTGCACACCATCGACGCCTTCGTGAAGCAGGCCAAGCAGATGGAGTCCATGGGCTGCGACTCGGTGGCGATCAAGGACATGGCCGGCCTGCTGACCCCCTACGCCACCGGCGAGCTGGTCAAGGCGCTGAAGGCCGAGCAGTCGTTGCCGGTGTTCATCCACTCCCACGACACCGCCGGCCTGGCCGCCATGTGCCAGCTCAAGGCGGTGGAAAACGGCGCCGACCATATCGACACCGCGATCTCCAGCTTCGCCTGGGGCACCAGCCACCCGGGCACCGAGTCGATGGTCGCCGCGCTCAAGGGCAGCGAGTTCGACACCGGCCTGGACCTTGAGCTGTTGCAGGAAATCGGCCTGTACTTCTATGCCGTGCGCAAGAAGTACCACCAGTTCGAAAGCGAGTTCACCGCCGTGGACACCCGCGTGCAGGTCAACCAGGTGCCGGGCGGGATGATTTCCAACCTGGCCAACCAGCTCAAGGAGCAGGGCGCGCTCAACCGCATGAACGAAGTGCTGGCGGAGATCCCGCGGGTGCGCGAAGACCTCGGCTTCCCGCCGCTGGTTACCCCGACCTCGCAGATCGTCGGCACCCAGGCGTTCTTCAACGTGCTGGCCGGTGAGCGCTACAAGACCATCACCAACGAGGTGAAGTTGTACCTGCAAGGCGGCTATGGCAAGGCGCCGGGCGTGGTCAACGAGAAGCTGCGCCGCCAGGCGATCGGCAGCGAAGAGGTGATCGACGTACGTCCTGCCGACCTGCTCAAGCCGGAAATGGCCAAGCTGCGCGCCGATATCGGCAACCTGGCTCACAGCGAAGAAGACGTGCTGACCTTCGCCATGTTCCCGGACATTGGCCGCAAGTTCCTCGAGGAACGCGAAGCCGGCACCCTCAAGCCCGAAGCCCTGCTGCCGATTCCGGAAGCCGGTGCGGTGGCATCGGCCAGCGGCGAAGGCGTGCCGACCGAGTTCGTCATCGATGTGCACGGCGAGACCTACCGGGTCGATATCACCGGTGTGGGCGTGAAGGCCGAAGGCAAGCGTCACTTCTACCTGTCCATCGACGGCATGCCGGAAGAGGTGGTGTTCGAGCCGCTCAACGACTTCGTCGGCGGCGGCAGCAGCAAGCGCAAACAGGCCAGCGGGCCGGGCCATGTCAGCACCAGCATGCCGGGCAACATCGTCGATGTACTGGTCAAGGAAGGCGACGTGGTCAAGGCCGGCCAGGCACTGCTGATCACCGAGGCGATGAAGATGGAGACCGAAGTGCAGGCGGCCATCGCCGGCAAGGTCGTGGCCATCCACGTGGCCAAGGGCGACCGGGTGACCCCGGGCGATATCCTGATCGAGATCGAGGGCTGAGCGAAGCCCTCGGCTGTAGGCGGTTAACCTCTGGGGAGCGGGTGCTCCCCTTTTTTTGCTTGAAAAACTGCATTATTTTGCAGATTTTCTCAGTTTTCTAAGATTTTTCTGCTTTTTAATGCAGATTTCAAAAATTTGCAGGCCGGATAAATCCTTTGTGGGCTCGCCCGCGAATGCCTCACCCAAGGCGGCATGCCTCCAATGTCTTCACCTGCTCCCCAGCTCCCTGGTTCTCGTCACTCAACCAACGCTCGAACCCGGCCTTCACCGCAGGCCATTCCCCATCGGTAATCGAATACCAGGCCGTGTCGCGGTTCCTGTCCTTGACCACCATGTGCTGGCGGAACACCCCCTCGAAGATGAACCCAAAGCGCTCTGCTGCTCGCTTGGAGCGCGCATTGGCATCGTTGCACTTCCACTCCAGCCGCCGGTTGCCCAGCTCGAAACCCAGCTTGCCCAGCAGGTACACCGCCTCGGTGCCCTTGGGTGTGCGTTGCATGGCCGCGCCGAAGGCGATGTGGCCGAGCTCGAAGCGGCCCTGTTCGGGGACGATCGACATGTAGCTGAGAATGCCCTGGACCTGGCCACTGGCAAGGTCGATGACGCTGTAGAACAGTGGGTCGCGGCTGGCGGCGTTGGCCTCCAGCCAGCGGTCGAAGGCGGCGCGTTCGGCGAACGGGCCATAGGGCAGGTAGTCCCACAGCAGAGGGTCGGAGTTCGGGCCCTGCAACACCTCCCACAGGTCGTCGCCATGGCGTGCCGGGTCGAGCTTTTCCAGGCGGATGAAGCGGCCTTCGAGGGGTTCGGCCTGGGGCGTTGTCGCGGGTTTCCAGTTCAATGCTTGGGTCATGGTGGGCCTACAGTGGCTTGCGAAATTGAATGAAGCCCGGGCGCTCGGCCACCTGCTCGTACAGGCTGATGGCGGTGGCGTTGGTCTCGTGGGTCAGCCAGTGCACCTTGATGCAGCCGGCGGCCTTGGCGGTGGCGTACACCTGTTCGATCAGCTGGCGGCCGATACCCAGGCCGCGTTGCGTGTCGTCGACGTAGAGGTCCTGCAGGTAGCAGGAGTTCTCGATGCTCCAGTTGGAACGATGATAGATCCAGTTGACCATCCCCACCGCCTTGCCATCGACCCAGGCCAGTGCCGAGTGAGTGGGTTCATTGGGGTCGAGCAGGCGTTGCCAGGTGCTGAGGCTGACCTCTTCGGCCAGTTCGGTCTGGTAGAAGCGCAGGTAGGCCTGCCACAGGGCGAGCCAGGCGGCGTGGTCTTGGGCGCCGACGGGGCGCAGGGTAACGCTGGGCATGGGGCTTTCCTTCAGGGTTGGCGCATGTGCGCCGCGAGTTGGTTGTCCAGGTAGTCGCTGCTCGTGGCAAGGCCTTCACGCACGCCGGCGATGTCTTCGGCCGAGCGGTTCTGGCTGAGCTTGCGGGCACCTTGCAGACGAGCGATGGGCAGGCGGATACCGACGATGGCGCGCAGCATGCCGTCGATGTAGTCGGCCGGGGCATCGCTGACGCTCCAGGGGCGCTCGCGGGCTTGCTCATGGCGGTCGCTGAGGCGGCTGACGATGTCCAGCAGGCGCGGGGCATCGTGAATGACTTCCACCGGGCCGTAGGCGTGTACCGAGACGTAGTTCCAGGTGGGCACGACCTTGGGGTTGTGTGCCTTGCTCGGGTAGAAGCCTGGGCTGACGTAGGCGTCGGCACCTGGGAATACCAGCAACGCCTCGCTACCGCGTTCCAGGTCCTGCCACTGGCGGTTGGCCCGGGCCAGGTGGGCGAGCACCGTGCCGTGTTCGCCATCCTGAGTATCCACGAGTACAGGTAGGTGGGTTGCCAGTAGACCCTGCTCGCCATGACTGACCAGCATCGCCAGGCGGGTCGCCTGCATGTGCCGATGCAGTTGCTCGAGGTCGTGTTCCTGATGGAGCTTGGCGTTGTACATGGTGTTGTCCTTGTCGAATGGTGCCATCCTAGGCAGGCTATTGGTTCGGTGTAAGAGCCATTCCATGCCAATTTAATAGGTCCAATCTTGTGAGCGAACGCCCCCTTGCCCTGCCTTTCGACCCCGCCGGCCTTGTGCTCGACCGCCGTCGCGGGCTGAGCCAGCAGCTTTACCAGGCGTTGCGGGCACGGGTGCTGGATGGCCGCTTGAGCAGCGGCACGCGCTTGCCGGCCACTCGCGATCTGGCGGCAATGCTGGCGTTGTCGCGCAACAGCGTGGTGCGTGCCTATGACCAGCTGTATGCCGAAGGCTATATCGAAAGCCGGGTGGGGGATGGCACCTATGTGAGTCAGCTACCGAAACTATCCACACAGTTATCAACAGGGTTATCCCATAGGTTATCAATAGGTTTATCCACATTTTTGCCTTCTGATACTGAGGATTTATCCAGCTCGACGCCGTCCAGCGGTGCGCTGGAGCGCTTGAAAACCCACCATCTTTCCCCGCCCAAAACAGGTGCTCCACGCGCTTTCCGGGTGGGCGTGCCGGCCTTCGATCTTTTTCCGTTCGAGGTTTGGGCCAAGCTGCAGGCGGGTTTCTGGCGTGACCCCGACCCTGCGCTGCTAGGTTATGGCGACCCGGCCGGCGACCCATCGCTGCGCGAGCTGATTGCCGCCTACCTGCGTCGTTCACGAGGGCTCACGTGCACGGCTGAACAAATTGTGATCACCAGTGGTGCACAGCAGGCGATCAGCCTTTGTGCACAGTTGCTGTTGCAGCCTGGGGAGGAGGTGGCTGTGGAAAACCCGGGGTACCGGGCAGCCGGTCATGCCTTCGCCCTGGCGGGAGCCAAGGTACGGGGTGTGTCGGTGGACGAGGAGGGCATGGATTGCGAACAGCTCGCACAGCTTTCCGAGTGCCGCCTGGCCTATGTGACCCCAGCGCACCAGTACCCCACCGGCGTGACCATGAGCCTGGCCCGGCGCCTGGCGCTGCTGGCCTGGGCGCAGCGCCAGGACGGCTGGGTGATCGAGGATGACTACGATGGCGAGTACCGCTACAGCGGTGCGCCCTTGGCACCCCTGGCAGCGCTGGACCCCCATGGTCGGGTGATCTATATCGGCACCTTCGGCAAGATCGCTTTCCCGGCCTTGCGTCTTGGCTACCTGGTGCTGCCCCAGCCCCTGGCCGAGGCCTTCAGCCAGGGGCGAGCGTTGGCGGTAAGGCATTCGGAGGTCGGCACGCAGTGCGTGATGGCTCAGTTCATGGCGCAGGGGCATTTCCTGCGGCATATCCGGCGCATGCGGCGGGCGGCGCTGGCGCGGCGCAATGTGCTCAAGGCTGGCTGGCCTACGGATGTGCCTGGGTTGGGGGCCATGCCAGAGGTGGCGGCGGGGCTGCATGTCAGGGTGCCTGTGGGTAACTTTGCGCGGGAGCAGGAGTTGTTGGCCAAGGCCGAGGCAGTGGGTGTGGAGATGCAGCCGTTGAGCAGCTATTGGCTGGCGGACAGCAATGAGCCTGTGGATAAGCGGGCGGGGTTGGTGCTGGGGTTTGCGGCGGTGCCGGAGGCGGACATTGCAGAGGCGTTGCTGCGGTTGCGCAGGGCCTGGAAATAGCTGGGGCCGCTGCGCGGCCCATCGCGGGCAAGCCCGCTCCTACAGGTATAACGCAGTCCTTGTAGGAGCGGGCTTGCCCGCGAAAAAGGGCGGCTCAGGTTCCGGACTTGATCCGCGTCCAGGCCCGCGTCCGCGCCCTTTCACCCTCGCGCGCCAACGGTTTTAGGGTGTACAGCGTTTTCATCGCATCGCTAGTCGGGTACAGGTTCGGGTTGTTGCGAATCTCCGGGTTCACCTTGTCGGTCGCATCCTTGTTGGGGTTGGGATAACCGACGAAATCGCTGATCGGCGCGATCACCTCAGGCCGCAACAGGTAGTTGATGAACGCATGGGCGTCTTCCGGGTTCGCCGCGCCTTTGGGAATGGCCAGCATGTCGAACCAGATCGGCGCGCCTTCCTTGGGCAGGCGCATGTCCACCACCACGCCATTCTTGGCATCGCGAGCGCGGTTGGCCGCTTGCGAGAAGCTGCCCGAATAGCCCACTGCCACGCAGATGTCGCCGTTGGCGATATCGGCCATGTACTTGGAGGAGTGGAAGTAGGTGACGTGCGGGCGAATCTTCAGCAGCAAGGCTTCGGCTTTCTTGTAGTCGTCGGGGCGGTTGCTGTTGGGGTCCAGGCCCAGGTACTTGAGGGCCAGCGGCAGAATCTCCGAAGGTGAGTCGAGCAGCGCCACGCCGCATTGCTTGAGCTTGGCGAGGTTTTCTTCCTTGAAGATCAGGTCCCAGCTGTCCACCGGGGCGTTTTCGCCCAGGGCAGCCTTGACCTTGTCCGGGTTGAAGCCGATCAGCACGGTGCCGTACATGTAGGGCACGGCGAACTGGTTGCCAGGGTCGTTGGCTTCGATCAGCTTCATCAGCGCCGGGTCCAGGTGCTGCCAGTTCGGCAGCTTGGCGCGGTCCAGCGGCTGGAATACCCCGGCCTCGATCTGCTTGGCCAGGAACACGTTGGACGGCACCACCACGTCATAGCCGGAATTGCCGGTGAGCAGCTTGGCTTCCAGGGCCTCATTGGTGTCGAAGATGTCGTACACCAGCTTGACCTGGCTGTCCTTCTGGAAGTCGGTGAGGGTTTGTGGGGTGATGTAGTCGAACCAGTTGTACACCCGCAGGGTGCGCTGTTCGGCGTGGGCCTGCAGGGCGCCTGCGCACAGGCAGGCGGCGACGAGCGCGTGTTTGAGTCGGTTCATGTCCGGGCTCCTGGCTGGGCGCGCTGGAAGCCTTCCAGCACATTGACCGCGTTGATGCCGATTTCTTCCACAGCGTAGCCACCCTCCATCACGAACAGGGTGGGTTTGCCCAGCGCGGCGATGCGTTCGCCCATGGCCAGGTAGTCGGGGCTGTCGAGCTTGAACTGGGAGATCGGGTCGTCCTTGAAGGTGTCTACGCCTAGCGAAACCACCAACACCTGCGCATCAAAGGCGGCGATGCGCTGGCAGGCGTTGTCCAGGGCTTTGCTCCAGGTAGCCCAGTCGCTGCCTGCCGGCAGGGGGTAGTTGATGTTGCAGCCTTCGCCTGCACCGCTGCCGGTCTCGTCGGCGTAGCCTAGGAAGAACGGGAACTCGTCCTGCGGGTCGCCGTGAATCGAGGCGAAGAACACGTCGGCGCGCTCGTAGAAGATGTCCTGGGTGCCGTTGCCGTGGTGGTAGTCGACATCGAGGATGGCCACTTTGGCGTGGCCCTGATCGATGAAGGCCTGGGCGGCGATGGCGGCGTTGTTCAGGTAGCAGTAGCCGCCCATCACCTCGGCAGCAGCGTGGTGCCCGGGCGGGCGGCACAGGGCGAAGGCCGAGTGGGCGCCTTGCTGGATCGCGGCTTGGGCGGTGAGCGCTACCTGGGCTGCGCTGTAGGCAGCTTGCCAGGTACCAGCGGTGATCGGCGCGCCGGCGTCGAAGCTGTAGTAGCCCAGCTCGCCGTGCAGGCCAGTGGGTTTCTTGTGGCGCAGGGTTCGGGCTGGCCAGGTATAGGGCAGCAGGTCGCCTTCTTGGCCCATCTGCGCCCAGCGCGCCCAGGCGCCTTCGAAGAAATCCAGGTAGGCGGCGCTGTGCACCCGCAGCAGCGGGGCGCGGCCGAAATCCTTCGGTTCTTGGACCGGGCCGAGCTGGCGCTTCTCTACCTGGGCCAGCACGTGGTCGGCGCGCGAGGGCATCTCGAAGCATGGCATCAGCTTGCCGTCGATCAGCTCGCAGCGGCCATGGTGCAGGCGGTGATCGTCGGTGTAGATCGTCAGCATTTGTTGTTCTCCGGTTGTACTGGCGTGCCTCATTGTGGGAGGCCGCCGGTTGGCAGAGAACGACGCAAACGGCCAAAAGGGGATCGATGTGGCCAGTGCTGCTTAGCCGCGGTAGTGGCTTGGCGCTACCCCGCTCCAGCGCTGGAAGGCATGCCGGAAGCTGGCCGTTTCACTGAACCCCAGGGTTTCGGCAATGCGGTAGATGGGCATCTGGTCCTCGGCTAGCAGCTGCTTGGCGCGCTCGAAGCGCAGCTCGTCGAGCAGCTGTTGATAACTGCTGCCCATGGCTTGCAGGTGTCGGCGCAGGGTGCGCGACGAGCAGTTCATCTGCCGCGCCAGCCCTTCCAGGCCAGGCGCGGCGTCCAACTGCTGCACCAGCAACTGGCGAATACGTCCTAGCCATGCCTGGCGCCCGGTGAACTCCAGGTTCAGCAAGCGGCAGCGTTCGCTCATGGCCTTGTGGGTGATCGGGTCGGCCAGCGGCAAGGGCATGTCCAGCCAGCGGCGCTCGAAGGCAAAGGCGTTGTCGTTGGCCTCGAAGGTCAGCGGGCATTGGAATGCACCGCCGTAGAGCGGATGGTAGCCGGGCCGCGCATGTTCGAAGCGTGCGCCCAGCAGCGGCAAGGTGCTTCCTAGCAGGTCGTCGCAGATGACTTTCAGCGAGACCAGGCAGAATTCGGCATTGAAGGTCGCCAGGGCCGGGCTTTCACGATAGTCGCTGGCACACAGCCAGACCCGCCGGCCTTCCTCCACCAGGCGCAACTGGAAGATTGTTCCCAGCAGTGCCGGGTAGCGCAGTGCCAGGCGCAAGGCGTCACCCAAAGTGGCACTGGAGAGCAGGGCGTAACCGAGCATGCCGTAGCACGACACATGCATGCGCCGCCCCAGTTCCAGGCCGATGTCCTCGCGTTGCGCCACCGCGTTGGCACACACCTGCAACTCCTGCTGGGTGGTGATGCGCGCATCGGGATGGCCAAGGTCAGCCGGGCCTATGCCGCTGCCAGCGAGCAGCACCGAGGCTTGGCAGCCGTCTTCCTGGAAGACGTTGAGAATCAGCGAAACCGCGTTGAGGGTGGTGAGGTGGCTGTGCAGCATGCTCGGCTTCCCATGGAGGCAGGGTGGCATTACCGAGCAAGTTGTGTGCCGGGAGAATAAAAAAAGGGCCCGGAGCGTGCGCTCGGGCCCTGCAAGGGTTGAGAGGTGTCTAGTCCCTCGACCTGGTGAGACAGAGATGTAGCGGCCGGGTTACGCCTTCAGCGGAACCAGGCGGGGTGCAATCATGTTTTCCGGACGCAGGATGTCGTTGAGCATCGCTTCGTCCAGCAGCTGTTCTTCGCGCACCAGCTCCAGCACGCCTCGGCCGGTTTCCAGGGCGACGCGGGCGATACGGGTGGCATTTTCATAGCCGATGTACGGGTTCAGGGCGGTGACCAGGCCGATCGAGTGCTCGACCAGTTCACGGCAGCGCTGTTCGTTGGCGGTGATGCCGACGATGCAGTGCTCGCGCAGCATGTCCATGGCGCGTTGCAGCAGGCGGATCGAGTCGAAGATCTTGTAGGCGATCAGCGGCTCCATCACGTTCAACTGCAGCTGGCCACCTTCGGCGGCGACGGTCAGGGCCAGGTCGTTGCCCATGATGGCGAACGCGACTTGGTTGACGGCCTCCGGGATCACCGGGTTGACCTTGCCTGGCATGATCGAGCTGCCTGGCTGGCGCGCTGGCAGGTTGATCTCGTTGATGCCGGTGCGCGGGCCGCTGGACAGCAGGCGCAGGTCGTTGCAGATCTTCGACAGCTTGACTGCGGTGCGCTTGAGCATGCCGGAGAACAGCACGAAGGCGCCCATGTCGGAGGTGGCTTCGATCAGGTCGGCAGCCGGTACCAGCGGCTGGCCGCTGATGGTGGCCAAGCATTGCACGGCCAGGGCCTGGTAGCCCGGGTCGGCGTTGATGCCGGTACCGATGGCGGTGCCGCCCAGGTTGATTTCGGTCAGCAGCTCCGGGGCCAGCGAGCGCAGGCGTTGCAGGTCTTCGCCCATGGTGGTGGCGAAGGCGCGGAATTCCTGGCCCAGGGTCATCGGCACGGCGTCTTGCAGCTGGGTGCGGCCCATCTTCAGGACGTGGTCGAACTCCTGGCCCTTGGCGGCGAACGCCTGGATCAGGCTGTCGAGGCTGGCCAGCAGGGCGTCGTGGCCCAGCAGCAGGCCCAGGCGAATGGCTGTGGGGTAGGCGTCGTTGGTCGACTGCGCCATGTTCACGTCGTTGTTCGGGTGCAGGTACTGGTACTCACCCTTCTGGTGACCCATGATTTCCAGCGCAACGTTGGCGATGACCTCGTTGGCGTTCATGTTGGTCGAAGTACCGGCGCCGCCCTGGATCATGTCCACCACGAACTGCTCGTGGAAGTCGCCACGAATCAGGCGGGCACAGGCCTCGCTGATGGCGGCATGCTTGGCATCGCTCAGGTGGCCCAGCTCACGGTTGGCGTCGGCAGCGGCCTGCTTGACCATGGCCAGGGCCACGACCAGCTTGGGGTAGTGCGACAGCGGAACGCCGGAGAGGTGGAAGTTGTTGGCAGCGCGCAGGGTCTGGATGCCGTAGTAGGCATCGGCAGGGACTTCAAGGGTACCAAGCAGATCTTTTTCGACGCGGAACGATGCAGCAGCGGACATGATGGATATCATCTCGATTTAAACCCGGCACCTGCCGGAATGCCGCCAATGCTAGGGCTGAGCCGATTTGGCGGCCAATGCTGTTGCGCGCTAACCTATGCACAAACGGCATACGCTTTGGCGTGACGCCGATTGACATTCGAGCGTGTGCCATTTTGGTGCGCGCTGTGCGGAGCTGTTCATGAACCTCGAAAGCAAATGGCTGGAAGACTTCAGCGCCCTGGCCGCCACGCGCAGCTTTTCCCAGGCGGCAGAGCGGCGCTTCGTCACCCAGCCGGCCTTCAGCCGGCGCATCCGCAGCCTGGAAGCGGCCTTGGGGCTGACCTTGGTAAACCGCTCGCGTACGCCGATCGAACTGACCGAGGCGGGCCAGCTCTTTCTGGTCACGGCACGTACCGTTGTCGACCAGTTGGGCGAAGTTCTTCGTCATTTGCATCACCTGGAAGGCGGCCAGGGCGAGGTGGTGCAGGTGGCTGCGGCGCACTCGCTGGCGTCCGGTTTCTTCCCGCGGTGGGTGGCGCAGTTGCGCAATGATGGGCTGAACATCGCCACGCGCCTGGTGGCTACCAACGTCGGCGATGCGGTGCATGCGCTGCGTGAAGGCGGCTGTGACCTGATGCTGGCGTTCTACGACCCCGACGCCGCCTTGCAGATGGACGCCGAGATCTTCCCCTCGCTGCACATGGGCACCACCGAAATGCTGCCGGTATGCGCGGTGGGCGAAGACGGCAAGCCGTTGTTCGACCTGGAAGGCGAGGGCAGCGTGCCGCTGCTGGCCTACAGTGCGGGGGCGTTTCTCGGGCGTTCGGTGAACCTGCTGCTGCGCCAGCGCAGCCTGCGCTACACCACGGTGTACGAAACGGCCATGGCCGACAGCCTCAAGAGCATGGCGCTGGAAGGCATGGGCATTGCCTGGGTGCCGCGCCTGTCGATGCGTGGTGAGCTGGAGCGCGGCGAGCTGGTGATTTGTGGCGGTAGCCAATGGCATGTGCCGCTGGAAATCCGCCTGTACCGCTGCGCACTGGTGCGCAAGGCCAACGTGCGCTTGCTGTGGCGCAAACTGGAGTCGGCCTCGGCACCGGGCGATGCCTCAGTTTGAGTTGTACTTCAGGTAGTCGGTGATCAGTTTGCGGTTGGCGTCGCTGTAGCGGTAGCAGTTGGAACGCAGCGGGTTGCGTTCTGGTGCCATATAGGTCTCGCAGAACCAGCCGTTGTTTCGAGTCTGTGCATTCTCGTGGGTAGCAGACAGCATGTGGCCGATTTCGTGGCCTACTATGCCGTAGTGATCCATCGAGGCGATGCCGTAGTTGTGGTTGTCGTAGGCGATACCCGTGGTGCGGCGGTCATAAGAGTTGCGAGTCAGTAGCAGGTTCTTTTTCAGGTAGGAGAACCCCTCGTTTGTGTCAATCTCGTCGACTGAGTTCTTGAACCTTTCCAGCATGTCCTCTGCAGTGAGCGCTTGGTAGTCGATATCCGTTATACCGGGCAACGCGCGTAGAAAAGTGAGTTCCACGGGATAGTTGCTGGCAATCCAACGCATTTCGTCCAGCCAGTACTGGAAGTAGTCCTCTTTGAGTTTTTCTTCGCTGACCTCGGCCAGTTCGTCATGGATAAAGACCTTGACCACCAATGGGCTGGCGGCCCATGTCGTGGGTACGTACGGGGTCAGTGTGAGGGATAACGCAAGGGCAATGTGTTTGTATCCAGGCATCTGTGTTTCCTCCGGCGCAGTTGTACTTGGCGTGGCCGAGTGTCCGATTCGCGCAGAAGGGCAGGTAGCCGGAAAAGTTGTCTCGCAGGACAGCTTGCCCTTTGATCCGACATGTGCTTGCAAGGGGTGGGCGGCGTGGCTTGCAGTGCGCTATAATCCCGCGCCTTCGGCCAGCCTGGTCGATTCAGAATCCATATGACAAGCCACGCCACCTGCGTGGCTTGTTGCTTTTAGCGCGCCGTACGGCGCTTGCAGGAGAGGCTCGACGATGAGTGCACTGGTTGGCGTGATCATGGGCTCCAAGTCCGATTGGTCCACCCTTAGCCACACCGCCGATATGCTGGAAAAACTCGGCATTCCCTACGAGGTGAAGGTGGTGTCCGCCCACCGGACCCCGGACCTGCTGTTCCAGTACGCCGAAGAGGCCGAAGGCCGTGGTATCGAGGTGATCATCGCCGGTGCCGGTGGTGCGGCCCACCTGCCAGGCATGTGCGCGGCCAAGACCCACCTGCCGGTGCTGGGCGTGCCGGTGCAGTCCTCGATGCTGTCGGGCGTCGATTCGCTGCTGTCGATCGTGCAGATGCCGGCTGGTATTCCGGTCGCTACCCTGGCCATTGGCAAGGCCGGCGCAATCAACGCCGCGCTGCTGTCGGCGAGCATCCTTGGCGCGAAGCACCCGCAGTTCCACGCGGCACTCAAGCAGTTCCGCAGCGAACAGACCGAAACCGTCCTGGACAACCCGGACCCGCGTCAGGCTTGAGGCTTACCACATGAAGATCGGTGTAATCGGTGGCGGCCAGCTGGGCCGCATGCTGGCCCTGGCGGGCACCCCGCTGGGCATGAATTTCGCCTTCCTCGACCCGGCACCGGACGCCTGCGCCGCGCCCCTGGGCGAGCACCTGCGTGCCGACTACGGCGACCAGGACCACCTGCGCCAGCTGGCCGACGAAGTCGACCTAGTGACCTTCGAGTTCGAGAGCGTCCCGGCCGAGACCGTGGCCTTCCTGTCGCAGTTCGTGCCGGTCTACCCCAGCGCCGAAGCCCTGCGCATCGCCCGCGATCGCCTGTTCGAGAAGAGCATGTTCCGCGACCTGGGTATTCCGACCCCAGCTTTCGCCGACATCCTCTCGCAGGCAGACCTGGACGCCGCCGTGGCCAGCATCGGCCTGCCGGCGGTGCTCAAGACCCGCACCCTGGGCTACGACGGCAAGGGCCAGAAGGTGTTGCGCACGCCTGAAGACGTGGTCGATACCTTCGCCGAGCTGGGCAGCGTGCCATGCCTGCTGGAAGGCTTCGTGCCGTTCACCGGCGAAGTGTCGCTGGTGGCCGTGCGCGCTCGCGATGGCGAAACCCGCTTCTACCCGCTAGTGCACAACACCCACGAGAGCGGCATCCTGAAGCTGTCGGTGGCCAGCGTCGCGCACCCGTTGCAGGCCATGGCCGAGGACTACGTTGGTCGTGTGCTGCACAAGCTCGACTACGTCGGTGTGATGGCGTTCGAGTTCTTCGAGGTCGACGGTGGCCTGAAGGCCAACGAGATCGCCCCGCGCGTGCACAACTCCGGGCACTGGACCATCGAAGGCGCCGAGTGCAGCCAGTTCGAGAACCACTTGCGTGCCGTGGCCGGCCTGCCGCTGGGCTCGACCGCCAAGGTGGGCGAGAGCGCCATGCTCAACTTCATCGGTGAAGTGCCCGCAGTGGACAAGGTCGTGGCCATCGACGACTGCCACCTGCACCACTACGGCAAGGCCTTCAAGGTCGGGCGCAAGGTCGGCCACGCCACCCTGCGCTGCCAGGACATGGCCACCCTCAAGGCCAAGATCGCCGAAGTAGAGGCGTTGATCGCCGGCTGATCGAACTTCTGCAGGGCGCCTGCCCTCTGAAATGGCAACAGGCCAAAGCGCTGTCTAGGCTTTGGCCTGTTCCATTTCTCAGCAGAGGGTTTGTCATGGGCATCATTGGAACCATTTTCGTTGGCCTGATCGTTGGCCTGCTGGCGCGTTTCCTGAAACCGGGGGACGACAGCATGGGCTGGATCATGACCATTCTTCTCGGCATCGCCGGTTCCCTGCTCGCCACCTACGGCGGACAGGCCCTGGGCATCTACCAGGCCGGGCAGGCCGCAGGCTTCTTCGGCGCGCTGGTGGGCGCCATCGTGCTGCTGGTGATCTACGGTTTCATCAAGAAGCGCTGAACCCAGGCTAGAATGCGCGGCAATTCACTTGAGTTGCCGAGCATTGTCATGCGTGCGTTCTTTCTCCTCCCCCTGTTGCTGGCCAGTACCCTGGCCCATGCCGAGCTGCCCGAAACCGACTGGCTGGAGCTGATGCCCAAGTCGGACCAGCGAGCACTCGAAGCCATGCCCGAAATCGATCACAACTCCCCGGAAGCCAACGGTGTGTTCGACCAGAAGGGCGGCCTGAAGCAAAGCAAGGGCCTGCCGGCGGTGATGTATTCGACCAAGACCGTGGCGGCCATGAACGGCAAGGACATCCGCTTGGGGGGTTACCCGGTGCCGCTGGAGAGCGATGCCAAGGGCAATAGCACCTTGTTCTTCCTGGTGCCATACCCCGGGGCCTGCATCCACGTGCCGCCACCGCCGCCGAACCAGCTGGTGCTGGTACGTTTTGCCAAGGGCGTGAAGATCGACGATATCTACACGCCGCTGTGGGTGACCGGAAAGCTGAAGGTGGAGGCGGTCAGCAATGACCTGGCCGATGCGGCCTATGCGCTGGATGCGGGGACGGTGAGGGTGGTGGAGGATGCCGACCTCTGAGGTTGCCTGGGCCGGCCTCTTCGCGGGTAAACCCGCTCCCACAGGTACTACGCAGGTCTGGAAGCCTTCGCAATGCTGTGGGAGCGGGCTTGTCCCGCGATAGAGCCGTCAGAGCGCTTCGCTGCCGATACTCACGCCCATCGAGTGCGCCTGCCCAGGCTTGAGCGTCACCACGTCATCCCACACATTCGCCGTTTCGATGCATAGCATGCGCTGCCAGCCATCGTCGGCCATGTCGGGCAGGTCGCGAGCACGGTCGGTCCAGGGGTTCCAGATGACTGCCGTGCGTGAACCGCTGGCGCGCAAGGTGATGCGGCGGTTCCAGTGCGGATCGACGATGGCCAGCTGTTCGGGGGCGGCCAGGTAGATGCGGTCGGTCTCGCCGGCAAAACCCAGCGCGCCTTGCTGCTGGCGCTGTTCCCAGTTGGCTAGGGTTTCGATGTAGCCCAGCCCATCGACCCCTTCTACTCGCGCCTGGCGCACATCGCTGACGGCGAAGTAGCTGTGCAGGGCCTGGCTCAACGCCACGCTGTCGCTGCCATGGTTGTGGCTGGTGAGGGTTACCGTCAGGCGCTCGGCCAGTTCGATCACCAAAGTGAGTTCGACATCGTGCGGCCAACCCGGCAGGTCGCCACGGGCCTCTGGCAGGGTGAACTCGATGCGCAGGCTGTCGCCGCGCTCTTCGATGCCAAGCAACTGCCAGTCACGACCGCGCACCAAGCCATGGGCTGGCGCCTGCTCGCCTTGGTACTCGGCCTTCACGGCCTGAGGGTTGCGCTCGAAGATGCCGAACCAGGGCCAGCACACCGGAACGCCTGCGCGCACCGACTTGCCTTGGCGGAAGATGGCCTGGTCGCTGAGCCACAGCAGCGGCGGCTCGCCCATGCGCTGGTAGCTCAAAATCTGCGCGCCCTGTTGGGCGACCAGGAGTTCGGCGTGGGCGCTGCTGATACGCCAGCAGTTGAGTTCGCCGTGTTGCTCGGTTACGACCTGGAAGGTAGCCATGCGCGTGTCTCGTCGATTACAGGTGAGGCCGTTGGACCTCGCATCATTCGACGAGTTTACCGCGCGCCGGTTTCAGCGACGAGGCACGCAGCGGGTGCGGCCGTTGGGGTCGATGGCCACGAAGACGAATTCGGCCTCGGTAACCTTGCGCCATTCGCCGGATTGCGGGTCGTCGCTCCACACTTCGACCATCATCTGGATCGAGCTGCGACCGACTTCCAGGGTCTGGGTATAGAACGACAGCTGCGCACCCACCGCTACCGGGACCAGGAAGGCCATGCGGTCGATAGCGACAGTGGCCACCCGGCCACCGGCCACGCGGCTGGCCATGGCAGTGCCGGCCAGGTCCATCTGGGCGACCAGCCAGCCGCCGAAGATATCGCCGAAGCCGTTGGTTTCGCGGGGCAATGCGGTGATCTGCAAGGCCAGGTCGCCCTGGGGGATAGGATCTTCTTGTTCGAGCTCAATCATGCCGTGGGGCCTCTGACCCGTGACGCTTCGTTGGTTGGCGCAGTGAGGGACGCCTTTAAAACGATTCAGCTGGCAACATACTACGCTGATTTCGCTTCGGGGGGCGGCGAAAGGGAAACTCTGCGAAAGCGCCTGCACAGCGGATGGCCGGCGTTTTCGCACAATATCCCAGGTCGCGAGCGACGTTTTCCCACGAGCGGGCAGTATATAGACGCATAAGTCCAGCGACGACCGGACATTCATGAATATCTGAAGCGATTTTGTACCGCTATGAGCGGCGTGGGGCAATTTGTTATCTTCGCCGTTCCCCGTTCAAGAGCCACGCCCAACGTGGCCTGCAAGCCTAATAAAGAGAACGTCCATGACCTCCGTGCCGAGCAGTATCGAGCAGCCCTCGCGGCCGCTGACCCGCAGTGACTACAAGACTCTCTCACTGTCTGCCCTGGGCGGCGCGCTGGAGTTCTACGACTTCATCATCTTCGTGTTCTTCGCCACGGTGGTCGGCAAGCTGTTCTTCCCCGCCGACATGCCCGAGTGGCTGCGCCTGATGCAAACCTTCGGCATCTTCGCGGCGGGTTACCTGGCGCGGCCCCTGGGCGGCATCATCATGGCCCACTTCGGCGACCTGCTGGGGCGCAAGCGGATGTTCACCCTGAGCATCTTCATGATGGCCGTGCCCACGTTGATCATGGGCCTGCTGCCAACCTACGCGCAGATCGGCCTGTGGGCGCCGATCCTGTTGCTGCTGATGCGCATCGTGCAGGGCGCGGCGATTGGTGGCGAGGTGCCGGGGGCCTGGGTGTTCGTGTCCGAGCACGTGCCGGCGCGCAATACCGGTTATGCCTGCGGCACCCTGACTGCCGGCCTGACGGCGGGCATTCTGCTGGGTTCGCTGGTGGCCACGCTGATCAATACCGTCTACACCCCCACGGAAGTGGCCGATTACGCCTGGCGTATCCCGTTCCTGCTGGGCGGGGTGTTCGGCCTGTTCGCCGTGTACCTGCGTCGTTGGCTGCATGAAACCCCGGTGTTCGCCGAGATGCAGCAGCGCAAGGCCCTGGCCGAGGAGCTGCCGCTGCGTGCGGTGCTGCGCGACCACCGCGGCGCGATCATCCTGTCGATGCTGCTGACCTGGCTGCTGTCGGCGGGCATCGTGGTGATCATCCTGATGACCCCGGCCCTGCTGCAAACCCTCTACCACATCAGCCCCACCGACTCGCTTAAGGCCAACAGCCTGGCAATCGTGTTGCTGAGCCTGGGTTGCATTGGTGCTGGCAGCCTGGCCGACCGCTTCGGCGCAGGCAAGGTATTCGTGATCGGCAGCCTGGCGCTGCTGGTGTCGTCGTGGAGCTTCTACCACAGCCTGCCGACCCGCCCCGACCTGCTGTTCCCGCTGTATGCCGTGACCGGCCTGTTCGTCGGCGTGGTGGGGGCGGTGCCCTACGTGATGGTCAAGGCGTTCCCGGCCGTGGTGCGTTTCAGTGGTCTTTCGTTCTCCTACAACGTGGCCTACGCCATCTTCGGCGGCCTCACCCCGCTGGTGGTGACTTCGCTGCTCAAGTTCAGCCCCATGGCACCGGCTTATTACGTAGCCGGGCTGTGTGGCGTTGGCTTCTTGATTGGCCTGTACCTGCTGCTCAACAAACGCTGAATAAATAGCGGCGACAGTCCTGCGAAACCCGAAAGGCCATCCCGGATCTGTGATGATGGCCTTTCATCCAATTGTCATATTGGGGTCATATCGTGTTCATGCGCCCTTCGGATACTTGGGCCCGATTCATCCAACACCCAATTATTCCTGCTAGGAGCAAGGCATGAAACTGAAGCGTTTGATGGCGGCCCTGACCTTTGCTGCCGCTGGCGTGGCTACGGCCAACGCGGTAGCCGCTGTCGACCCGGCTATCCCGACCTACACCAAGACCACCGGTGTTTCGGGCAACCTCTCCAGCGTCGGTTCCGACACCCTCGCGAACCTGATGACCTTGTGGGCTGAGGCCTACAAGAAGGAATATCCAAGCGTAAACATCCAGATTCAGGCTGCCGGCTCCTCCACTGCGCCACCCGCGCTGACCGAAGGCACCGCCAACATGGGCCCGATGAGCCGCAAGATGAAGGACGTCGAGCTGCAGGCCTTCGAGCAGAAGTACGGCTACAAGCCGACCGCCATCCCGGTCGCCGTCGACGCCCTGGCCGTGTTCGTGCACAAGGACAACCCGATCAAGCACCTGAGCATGGAGCAGGTCGACGCGATCTTCTCCTCCACCCGTCTGTGCGGCGGCAAGACCGACGTCAAGACCTGGGGCGACGTGGGCGTGACCGGCGACCTGGCCAACAAGCCAATCCAGCTGTTCGGCCGCAACTCGGTATCGGGCACCTACGGCTACTTCAAGGAAGAAGGCCTGTGCAAAGGCGACTTCAAGCCTAACGTCAACGAGCAGCCAGGCTCGGCGTCGGTGGTGCAGTCGATCAGCTCCTCGCTGAACAGCATTGGCTACTCGGGTATCGGCTACAAGACCGCTAGCGTCAAGACCGTTGCCCTGGCCAAGAAAGGCGGTACCGAGTTCATCGAGGACACCGAAGAAAACGCTCTGAACGGCAAGTACCCGCTGTCGCGCTTCCTGTACGTCTACGTCAACAAGGCGCCGAACAAGCCTCTGGCCCCGCTGGAAGCCGAGTTCCTCAAGCTGGTGCTGTCGCAGGCAGGCCAGGAAGTCGTGGTGAAGGATGGCTACATCCCGCTGCCGGCCAAAGTCGTAGAGAAGACCCTGACTGACCTGGGCCTGTCCCACGCGGCCAACGTTGCCAAGAAGTAATTAGCCGAAACGGCATGGAAAGGCCGACACTAGTGTGTCGGCCTTTTCAACACGAATGTTTCAGTCCGACGCCAGGGCGCCTGCGCGGCGGGCTTTTTTGCGTCACTGCATTGTCACTTTTCTGTCATATGGGACCGCTAGGGTGTGCGCATGAATGATCTGGCCAATTCCACAATGACCCCAAATTCCCCACCGGTGCGGATTGACTTCAATACGCCCGAGCTGCAACGCAAGCGTCGCCTGCGCGCCCTCAAGGATCGCCTCACCCGCTGGTACGTGTTGGTGGGTGGTTTGGCGGTGTTGGCGGCGATCACATTGATCTTCTTCTACCTGGCCTACGTTGTGCTGCCACTGTTCCAGGGGGCCGAGCTGACCAGCAAGAAAGCCCTGGAGCCTACCTGGCTGCAACAGGATGCCGGCAAGCCGCTGATGATCGCCCTCGAGGAGCAGAACCTCGTGGGCATGCGCGTTTCCGACAAGGGCCAGGCGCTGTTCTTCAATACCAAGAGCGGTGCCGAGCTCAAGCGCGTGGACCTGCCGCTGCCGGCAGGCGTGCAGATCAGCTCGATCGGCAGCGACCAGCCGGGTAGCCCGCTGGTGGTGCTGGGCCTGTCCAACGGCCAGGCGCTGGTGTTCCAGCACACCTACAAGGTCACCTACCCGGACAACAAGAAGACCATCGAGCCCGGTATCGACTTCCCTTACGGCCAGCAGCCGTTCGCTCTCGACGAGCAGGGTCGGGCGCTTGAGCACGTGAGCGTCAACGCCAACAGCGACACCTTGCTGCTGAGCGGCTCCACCGGCTCGCACCTGCAAGTGGTGAAGCTCGAACGCAGCGAGAACATGATGACCGGCGAGGTCAGCACCGAGCAGAGCCGCATCGACCTGCCGCAGATGACCGAGCCGGTGAAGGCCATCTTCATCGACCCACGCCAGCAGTGGCTGTACGTGCTCAACGGTCGTGCCCAGGCCGACGTGTTCAGCCTGCGTGAGAAGAGCCTCAATGGCCGCTACAAGTTGCTCGATGACGGCAACGCCGAAATCACCGCCAGCGCCCAGCTGGTCGGCGGCATCTCGCTGATCCTCGGCGACTCCAAGGGCGGCCTGAGCCAGTGGTTCATGGCCCGTGACCCGGATGGTGAGTCGCGCCTGAAATTGATCCGCAGCTTCCAGCTGGGCAACGCACCGATCGTGCAGGTCGACGCCGAAGAACGCCGCAAGGGCTTCATCGCCCTGGACAACGCCGGCAAGCTCGGCGTGTTCCACAGCACCGCGCACCGCACCCTGCTGGTCGAGCCGGTGGCCGACGGTGCCGGTACCCTGGCCTTGTCGCCGCGCGCCAACCGCATCGTCATCGAGCAAGGTGGCAAGCTGCTGCCGTTGAACCTGCGCAACCCGCACCCGGAAATCTCCTTCAGCGCGCTGTGGGGCAAGGTGTGGTACGAGAACTATGAAGAGCCGAAGTACGTGTGGCAGTCCACCGCCTCGAACACCGACTTCGAGCCCAAGCTGAGCCTGGCACCGCTGACCTTCGGCACCCTCAAGGCCGCGTTCTACGCGATGATCCTGGCCGCCCCGCTGGCCATTGCCGCCGCCATCTACACCGCCTACTTCATGGCCCCGGGCATGCGCCGCAAGGTCAAGCCGGTGATCGAACTGATGGAAGCGATGCCCACGGTGATCCTCGGCTTCTTTGCCGGCCTGTTCCTGGCGCCGTACCTGGAAGGCCACCTGCCGGGCGTGTTCAGCCTGCTGGTGATCCTGCCGCTCGGTATCCTGGTGGCCGGCTTCGCCTGGAGCCGCCTGCCGGAGTCGATCCGCCTGCGCATCCCGGATGGCTGGGAAGCGGCGATCCTGATCCCGGTGATCCTGGCGATCGGCTGGTTCGCCCTGCACATGAGCCCGTTCCTGGAAAGCTGGTTCTTCGGCGGCGACATGCGCCTGTGGATCAGCAACGACCTCGGCATCACCTACGACCAGCGCAACGCCCTGGTGGTCGGTATCGCCATGGGCTTCGCGGTCATTCCCAACATCTACTCCATTGCCGAAGACGCCGTGTTCAGCGTGCCGCGCAGCCTTACCCTGGGCTCGCTGGCCCTGGGCGCGACGCCCTGGCAGACCCTGACCCGCGTGGTCATCCTCACCGCCAGCCCGGGCATTTTCTCGGCGCTGATGATCGGCATGGGCCGTGCGGTGGGCGAGACCATGATCGTGCTGATGGCCACCGGCAACACCCCGGTGATGGAGATGAACCTGTTCGAGGGCATGCGCACCCTGGCCGCCAACGTGGCCGTGGAAATGCCCGAATCGGAAGTCGGCGGCAGCCACTATCGTGTGCTGTTCCTCGCCGCCCTCGTGCTGCTGCTGTTCACCTTCGTGATGAACACCTTGGCCGAGCTGATTCGCCAGCGCCTGCGCAAGAAATACTCCTCGCTTTGATAGAAAGGTAGAGATCCGTGAAAAAGGATTCCCTCAGCAGCTGGTTCAAGAGCGGTGCTCCCGGCGTGTGGATCAGCGGTGGCGCGGTCGCCATGGCGGTGATCATGACCGTTGGCCTGCTGGCGGTGATCGCCGTGCGCGGCCTGGGCCACTTCTGGCCGGCCGACCTGGTCCAGGCCACCTACAAGGTGCCGGGCCAGGCCGACCATGTGATCGTCGGCGAAGTGGTGCAGAAGGAAGAAGTGCCCCGCGAACGCCTGAAGAGCGCCGGCCTGCCGGTGCCCGACCAGGGCCCGGAGTTCATGACCCGCGAACTGATCAAGGTGGGCAACCGCGACCTCAATGGCACCGATTTCACCTGGCTGGTGGGCGACTGGCTGGTCGATGAAGCCAAGCCGGTCGACCTGATCGCCCTGGAGCGCCGCGAGTGGGGCAACTTCTATGGCTACCTGGTCAGCGTCAAGCAGGAAGGTCGCGTGGTGGCCGAAGGCCCGGCAGCCTGGGCCGAATTGCAGAGCCGCCTCAAGCGCGCCGATGAACTGCATGCCCAGCTTCAGGCCCTCGAGAAGAAAGACATCGGCGCCATCAACCATGGCCTGGAGCGCCTGCGCCTGCAAGGCCGCAAGCTGGAGCTGGAGGGCAAGCTGGACGCCGTTGCCCAGGCCGACATCGAGGCCGAGCGCGCCGAGCTGAACAACCGCTACAAGGCCATCGAGGAGCGCCTGACCGGCCTGCACCAGGCCTTTGCCCGCGACAGCCTGGTGGCGCGCGATGGCAACGGTCGCCAGGTCGAGATCAACCTGAGCAAGGTGGTGCACGCCATCCAGCCGAACGCCATGTCGATCCCGACCAAGGTGGGCGCGTACTTCGGCAAGGTGTGGGAATTCCTCAGCGACGACCCGCGCGAAGCGAACACCGAAGGCGGGATCTTCCCGGCCATCTTCGGCACCGTGATGATGACCTTGATCATGGCGGTGATCGTCACCCCGTTCGGTGTGCTGGCCGCCGTGTACCTGCGCGAATACGCCAAGCAGGGCCCGACCACCCGGCTGATCCGCATCGCGGTGAACAACCTGGCGGGCGTGCCGGCGATCGTCTACGGCGTGTTCGGCCTGGGCTTCTTCGTCTATGTGCTGGGCGGCTCGATCGACCGGCTGTTCTTCCCCGAGTCGCTGCCAGCGCCTACCCTGGGCACGCCGGGCCTGCTGTGGGCCTCGCTGACCCTGGCGCTGCTGGCCGTGCCGGTGGTGATCGTGGCCACCGAGGAAGGCCTGGCGCGTATTCCCCGTACTGTGCGCGAGGGCTCGCTGGCCCTGGGGGCGACCAAGGCCGAGACACTGTGGAAGATCGTCCTGCCGATGGCCAGCCCGGCGATGATGACCGGCATGATCCTCGCCGTGGCCCGCGCCGCGGGTGAGGTGGCGCCGCTGATGCTGGTGGGCGTGGTGAAACTGGCGCCGTCGCTGCCGGTGGACGGCAACTACCCTTACCTGCACCTGGACCAGAAGATCATGCACCTGGGCTTCCACATCTACGATGTCGGCTTCCAGAGCCCCAACGTCGAGGCCGCGCGGCCGCTGGTGTACGCCACCGCGTTGCTGCTGGTGCTGGTGATCGCCACCCTCAACCTCTCGGCGGTGTGGATCCGTAACCACCTGCGCGAGAAGTACAAGGCTCTCGACAGCTGACCCTGATTGCAAGTGTGCCGCCCGTATGCAGGGCGGCCCTTTGAAACGCATTGATAGCGTATGGAGTTGACCATGCAGCAAGATTCCCACTCCCACGGCATCGACATGTCGGCCCTGGGCCGCGACAAGCAGAGCCTGCGCCTGGCCGAAGAAACCGTGGCCATCGAGGTGCCTGGCCTGTCTCTGTACTACGGCGACAAGCAGGCGCTGTTCGACGTCAAGATGAACATCCCCAAGCAGCGCGTGACCGCCTTCATCGGCCCGTCCGGTTGCGGCAAGTCGACCCTGCTGCGCACCTTCAACCGCATGAACGACCTGGTCGACGGCTGCCGGGTGGATGGCGCCATCAACCTGTATGGCAACAACATCTACCGCAAGGGCGAGGACGTGGCTGAGTTGCGCCGCCGCGTGGGCATGGTGTTCCAGAAGCCCAACCCGTTCCCCAAGACCATCTATGAAAACGTGGTCTATGGCCTGCGTATCCAGGGCATCAACAAGAAGCGCACCCTCGACGAAGCGGTCGAGTGGGCGCTGAAGGGCGCGGCGCTGTGGGACGAGGTCAAGGACCGCCTGCACGAGTCGGCCCTGGGTCTTTCCGGTGGCCAGCAGCAGCGTCTGGTGATCGCCCGCACCATCGCCGTGGAGCCGGAAGTGCTGCTGCTCGACGAACCGTGCTCGGCACTGGACCCGATCTCGACGCTGAAGGTCGAAGAACTGATCTACGAGTTGAAATCCAAGTACACCATCGTCATCGTGACCCACAACATGCAGCAGGCCGCGCGGGTTTCGGACTACACCGCGTTCATGTACATGGGCAAGCTGATCGAGTTCGGCGACACCGATACGCTGTTCACCAACCCGGCGAAGAAGCAGACCGAGGACTACATCACCGGTCGTTACGGCTAGCCGCCATGCGTATGGCACCGGCTTTGCCGGTGTTCGCGGGCTAGCCCGCTCCTACAGGATCGCCACGGACAGAGAACGATGATCAACAAAGAAAGCCTTACCCATCACATCTCCCAGCAGTTCAACGCCGAGCTCGAGGAGGTGCGCAGCCACTTGCTGGCCATGGGCGGCCTGGTCGAGAAGCAGGTCAACGACGCGGTCACCGCGCTGATCGAGGCCGACTCTGGCCTGGCCCAGCAGGTACGCGAGGTCGACGAGCAGATCAACCAGATGGAGCGCAACATCGACGAGGAGTGCGTGCGCATCCTCGCCCGCCGCCAGCCGGCGGCCTCCGACCTGCGCCTGATCATCAGCATCTCCAAGTCGGTGATCGACCTGGAGCGCATCGGCGACGAGTCCACCAAGATCGCGCTCCATGACCGGTGTTTCCTCGAACTGCACGAACAGGTCGATATCGCGCTTCTCGGTCTCGGTCATGAGGTTCT